>NZ_JACYNS010000158.1:0-4326 GCF_014839405.1 Frigoribacterium sp. CFBP 13605
CGGGGCCCGAGCGGCCGCGGCCCGGCCCGCGCCGGGCGCGCTGGCGGCGCCGGCTGCGTCAGGAGGCGCGGGCCGAGCAGCGAGGCCGGACGGATGTCGCACCGCCGACTGAGCATCGCACCGCCCACTTCGGCGGTGCGATGTCCATCACGCGGTGCGACGCCCATCGGGTGGTGCGGACCGCGGGTGGTGCCGACCGCGGGTGGGTCAGCTGTAGTCGTGACCCGAGACGCCGAGGGAGCGGTAGACGTACTCGCCGCCCTCGCTGGCGTCGTCGTCGAGCTCCCACATCAGGTCCTCGCCGTCGGAGGCCCCGGGACGCGTGACGCTCTTCTGCGGCAGCCCGTCGATGAGGGTGAGTTCTTCGGTGGTGGTCCCGTCGTGGCCGACGAAGCGGGCGGTGTAGGTCTGGTCGCTCATGGCGTGGACGGTACGCCGGGTGCTCCGAGGCGGCCCGTCGCACCCCCTCCCGGGCGCGGCCGGGCGCGGCCCACTACCGTTCACGGCATGAGCGAGAAGAAGGCCCCCGAGCCGGCGACCCTGTTGATCCTGGGCGCGAGCGGGGACCTCGCCGCGCGCCTCCTGATGCCCGGCCTCGGCGGCCTGTTGTCGATCGAGCCTCCCCGGCGCGTGCAGCTGATCGGCGCCGGCGTCGAGGAGTACACCGATGCCGAGTGGAAGGCACGCGTGAAGACGTCGTTCGACAGCGTCCACGCGAGCGGCCCCGCCGTCGACGCGTTGCTCGAGTCGACCACGTACATCACGGCCGACGTGACCGGGGCCGACGGCCTCCGCGGCCTCCTCGAGGCCTGTGACGCGCCTCCGTCCATCTACTTCGCGCTGCCGCCGGCCATCACCGAGAAGGCCTGTGCGGCCCTCCGCGAGGTCGACCTGCCCGAGGGCACGGCGCTCGCCCTCGAGAAGCCGTTCGGCACCGACCTCGCCAGTGCGAAGAAGCTCAACCGCGAGGTGCTGAAGCTCGTGCACGAGGACCAGGTGCACCGTGTCGACCACTTCCTGGGCCGCTCGACCGTGCTCAACCTGCTCGGCCTGCGGTTCGCGAACCGCCTGATCGAGCCCGTGCTCAACAACCAGCACGTCGAGAGCATCGAGATCGTCTACGACGAAGAACTCGGCCTCGAGAACCGCGCGCGCTACTACGACCACGCCGGCGCCATGGTCGACATGATCCAGAGCCACCTGCTGCAGGTGATGGCCGTGCTGACGATGAACGCTCCCGCCACGCTCGGCGCAGCCGACCTGCGCGACGAGAAGGAGTTGGTGCTGCGCGCGACCCACGTCTGGGACGACGACGCCGTCGCGAACTCCCGCCGTGCCCGCTACGGCGAGGGCGAGGTGGACGGCCGCACCCTGCCCGCCTACGTCGACGAGGACGGCGTGGACGCGTCGCTCGAGACCGAGACGCTGGCCGAGGTCATCGTCGAGGTGGCGAACTGGCGGTGGGCCGGCGTGCCGATCCTGCTGCGCTCCGGCAAGGCCCTGGCCTCGCGTCGCCGCGAGATCGTCATCACGTTCCGCCCGCCCACCCACGTCCCGAAGGAGTTCGTCGGCGGAGGCACCCCCGACCGCCTGCGCATCGCGATCTCACCCGACGAGATGTCGCTCGAGCTGAACGTCAACGGCCCGGGCGACTCGTACGACCTGTCGCGCGCCTCCCTGCACGCCGACTTCGGCGCGGCCGACCTGACGGCCTATGGCGAGGTGCTCGAGGGCATCCTCGACGACGACCCGACGCTCTCGGTGCGCGGCGACTCGGCGGAGGAGGGGTGGCGCATCGTCGCCCCCGTCGTGAAGGCCTGGAAGTCCGGCGAGGTCGCGATCGACGAGTACCCGGCGGGGTCGGCCGGGCCGACGTCCTGGCCCGCGGGCGTGCACCAGAACGAGCCCGCCGTCCGCGCCCGCGAGGGCGCGAAGCTGGCGCACCGCGAGGACTGAGCCGGACCCGGCAGGCGCACGCCGCCTCGCGCACACCGCCACGAGGTAAACGATCCGCCACGCGATCGTGTGGCGGCGTGTTTGCTTCGTGGCGGGGTGGGTCGGGCCCAGGGCAGGGCGGCAGGCAGGGGCGGCGCGGGCGCAGGAGGCGCGGTGCCGGCGGGCGGTCAGCCGAGGCTGACGAAGGTGCTCACGTCGTCGCGCGGCAGCTCGTCGGCGACGGCTCCCACCTGCATCCCCGCGACCGTGACGCGGCCGCCGTGGCTCGAGAGGAACGCCGTGTCGGAGGCGTCCCGTCCGGTCGCGATGCGCAGGAGCGTCTGACGCGGGGCCAGCCCGGTCGCGTCGACCACGTGCCAGGCACCGTCGACGAAGGCCTCGGCCACGGCGTGGAAGTCCATCGGGGACAGGCCCGGGGCGTAGACGCTGACGAGCCGCGCGGGAACGTCGAGCCCCCGCAGCAGGGCGATCACGAGGTGCGCGTAGTCGCGGCAGACGCCCTGCCGGTCGAGCAGGGTCTGCACCGCGCCGTCGGTCGGCGCGCTGGCCCCGGGCACGTAGGCGAGGTGCGAGCCGACCCACGTCGCGACCGCGGCCAGCAGCTCGCGCCCCTCGAGCCCGCCGAACTCGGCGCGGGCGGTCGGGCTGAGCGTGTCCGACTCGCAGTAGCGGCTGGGGCGCCGGTAGCGCACGAGGTCGAGGTCGTCGACGGCGGGCTCGTCGAGTCGTCCGTCGACGACGACCCGGTAGTCGACGGTGACCCGGCCGGCCCCGACCTCGCACAGGTGGAGGAGGGTGCCGTGGTGGTCGTGCAGCTCGCGGACCTCGAGGGGTGCGCCGTGCTGGGTGACGGCCAGCGCCTCCTCGGTGATGCGGGCGGTGCCGGCCTGCGCCACCGCGTCGGGCGCGGCGTAGGCGCGGGAGGCGGCGATCGACAGGACGAACTCGGCGGGGCCGTCGACGTCGAACTCGAGCCGGGCGGACGCGGTGCGCTTCATGACCAGAGGGTGGCACGGTCGTGAGTCGAACGTGTTTCGGGGTCCGCCGTGAAGCGGCTGCGACCCTGCTGGGACCGTCGCTCGATGTCGGTGGTGGCGGGTTGGATGAGCGCATGCCCTCGTACCGCGTCACGCTCACCGTCGGCACCCTGCGACCCGGGGTGCGGCCCGACTCGGTGCTGCCCGCGGCCGCCGCGAGTGCGGCCGGGTTGACGACCGTCGAGGCCAGCGACGTCACGCTCGTGCGCGGTGAGCCGCGGTTGGTGGTGCGCTACGAATGCGCCGCCGACGAGCCCGCGCATCGCATCGGGGCCGTCGTCGAGGCGACCGTGGGCGAGCTGGCCGACGTGGTCCAGGGACGCGTGACGCGCCGCGACGGCGGGGCGTGGACGCTGGTGGGCGCGGTCTGACCCGGGTGACGTCGGGTCGGCATCCCTCGATGCACGGGACCCGCCGCGCGTAGGCTCCCGACATGGGGACGACGACGCGGACGCTGCTCACGACCACTGCTCGCACGGGGGTGGCCGCGGCGACGGTCCTGCTCGCCTCGGGGCTGTTGACGGCCTGCAGCGACGGCGACGACGACCCCGTGGTGACCGTCAGCCCGAGCGTCAGCCCGTCGGCGACGCCCGAGAGCCCGACACCGGCACCCGCGCCTCCCACCGACGGCATCGTGACGCCGTCGCCGGGCCCGACCAGCCCCAGCCCGCGTCCCACACCGGTCACCACCGACAAGCCCACCGACCGGCAGACGATCCCCCCGCAGAACTAGCGGTGGCGCCCGGTGGCGCGGCAGTGCAGGCCCTTGACGCGGCAGTGCAGGCCCGTGGCGCGGCAGTGCAGGCCCGTGGCGCGGCAGTGCGCCCCCGTGGCGCGGCATCGCACCACGAACTGAACGTCGCACCGCGGATCTCCGCGGTGCGACGTTCAGGAGGCGGTGCGACGTCCGGCAGGCGAGGCGAGCCGAGCCCGGGCCGACCCGCTCAGTACCAGTTGACGGACTGCGAGTGCGACCAGGCGCCGCACGGGGTGCCGTAGACCGACTTGATGTAGCCGAGCCCCCAGGTGATCTGGGTCTTGGCGCTCGTGGCCCAGTCGCTCCCGGCCGAGGCCATCTTGCTGCCGGGCAGCGCCTGCGGGATGCCGGTCGCGCCGCTGGGGTTGTAGGCCTTGTAGTTCCAGCCCGACTCCTTCGTCCAGAGCGAGACGAGGCACGAGAACTGGTCGCTGCCCCAGCCGTACTGGGACGACGCGAGGGACTGGGCCGTGGCCTTGGCCCCGTCGACCGAGTTGTCGGCGGCGGCGCGGGCGGCCTCGGCGGCGGCCGCGGCGTCGGCGGCGGCCTTCGCCTCGGCGGCGGCCTGGGCCTCTG
>NZ_JACYNS010000159.1:0-4198 GCF_014839405.1 Frigoribacterium sp. CFBP 13605
CGCACGGTGCGGCGGGCGTCGGCGTCCGTCCCGACCCGGCGCAGCAGGTCGTCGGCCGCGCGCGCCATGCCGTCGAGGTCGCCGGCGGGGACCAGGGCGGCCCCGACCGAACCCGCCACGACCTCGGGGACTCCCCCGACGGCGAACGAGACGACCGGCGTGCCGGTGACCAGCGCCTCCGCGATGACGAGTCCGAAGGGCTCCTCCCACACGGGCGTGACGAGGGCGCAGCCGCTGTGGCCGACGAGGGCCGCGAGCTCGGGCTGGCGCAGTTCGCCGACGTAGTGGGCGGTGGCTCCGAGGTGCGGGGCGACCTCGGTCTCGAAGTAGTCGACGTCGCCGATGCGACCGGCGATCACGAGGCGGCGCCCGGCGCGACGGGCGACCTCGAGGGCGAGGTGCAGCCCCTTCTCGGGGACGATGCGTCCAGACCAGACGAGGTCGTCGCCCCCGGGTCCGAAGCCCCACCGCTCGGTGTCGACGCCGTTCGGCAGGACGCTCGCCTCGACGCCCTCCCTCGCCCAGGCGGCGGCGGTGTGGCCGCTGACGGCGACGAAGCGGCTGCGCGGCCCGGTGGACGAGCGGTGCGCGGCGAGCATGGCGGGCAGGGTCGGCGTGTGCAGCGTGCTGACCATCGGCACGCCGATGCGGTCGGCCCGGGCGAGCGGGGCGCCGTGCAGGCTGTGGTTGTCGACGAGGTCGTAGTCGTCGGCGTGGTCGGCGACGAACTGCAGGGCGCGTTCGAGCGCCGGCAGCGCGCGCTCGAGGTAGCCGTCGGGGTAGGTCGTGTCGGTCGCCTCGGCCGGGTCGTCGAAGACCACGGCGGGCAGGACGAACTCGGGCGGGCTCTGGTCGAGGTGGTCGGACCCCTCGGTGGCGATCAGCGAGACGCGGTGACCGCGCTCGCGCAGGGTGCGCACCTGGTGGTGGACCGACGACTCGAGTCCGCCGGCGAACGGCTCGCGGATCGGGTAGCGCAGGGGCGCCACGACGACGATGCGCAGGGGCCGGGAGGCGCGGGTCACGCCGTCACCGCCGCGACCGTCGCGAGGGCGCGCTCGTACACCGCGAGGTGCGCGGCGGCCACGTCGTGGCGTTGTCGTCGCCGCACGGACCGACGTTGCCGCTGCAGGGCGGCGCGGTGCGGGGTGCCGCGGCGCGAGGCCGGCACCCGGGCCGGGGCGTCGTGTGCGTCGGCGGTCTCGTCGACGGCGTGCGGGCTGACCAGGGCGATGACGGCCGCGGCCAGCGACGCGGGGTCGTCGAGGTCGAAGGAGGCGGTGGTCCCACGGTCGGGGTGCTGCGCCGCGGCGTGGCCGACGCGGGGCGCGGCGACCGGGACGGCGAGGTCCCAGCACAGCTCGACCCAGCCCGAGTGCGTGCCGTGGCGGTACGGCAGCACCGAGACGTCCAGGTCGGCGAGCGACCGCTCGAGCCGGGCGTCGGTCAGGCGCGGGTGCTCGGCGAGGGACGCCGACGGGCCGACGGCCCGGACGAGCTCGCGGATGCGCTCGGCCTGCTCGGGGTCGCGCACGCGCTCGTTCAGGTCGACCCGCGCCTCCACGGCGGCACCGGTGGCGCGCAGGGCGTCGACCGCCGCGAGCAGGGTGCGGACGGTCTCGACGCCCGCGACGTTGGGGCGCAGGTCGCGGAGGTGGACCCCGACGACGACCGTGTCACCGGGTGTGCCGACCGGCAGCTCGACCTCGGGGTCGACGATGGCCGGATGCGCGATGACGGTCGGGCGACGACCCCACCGGGCCTCGACCTCGTCGGCGGCCGCGTCGGTGAGGGTGATCAACTCGTCGGCGGCCGGGATCAGCACGTCGAGGTGCTCGACGTGGGGCGCCTGGTCGACGAGCTGCGGGTTCGTCAGGTCGTGCACCGTGTACACGAGCGGCTTGCGCAGGTCGCGCAGGGCCTCGACGACGGCGACGAGGTGGGCGGTGGGGTACGACTCGGTGCCGAAGTGCACGTGCAGCAGGTCGATCTCATCGGCGTGGGCGCGGAGCCAGTCGGCGTCCAGCACCACCGGGGGCCACCAGCGGTCGGGCTCGGCGGGGTCGGGCAGCGGGTCGGCGAGGTGGACGACGCGGCCGGAGGCGTCGTCGGGGTCGAGCAACGAGCGGACGTACGGGTGGCCGGCCGGGACGGAGGCCACGCGGAGGGGCGCGACGACGGTCTCGTCGGACGCGGGGGCCGTGGTCGACGGCGACGTCGGGGCGTGATGGGTCATCGGGGCCTCCTCGGCGTGATCAGGTCGCTCGCCGTGGCGGACCGGCGCGAGGCCTGTCTCGCGGGACGACGAGCACCCGCGACGATGCGGGTGAGGTGTGCCGGGGCTGGCGGCGGGAAAGGATGACGCGACCGGGGAAGTCGCTGTTGACTCAACATAGGCCCGCGCGACCCCCTTTGTCCGTTCCGAGCGAGGGCCGGAGGGAAGCATGTCCGAACAGCGAACCGAACCCGACGGCCGCACCCGTCACTACGGCGACTTCTACGGTCTGAGCGAGCCGGAGGGCGACGGGGCGATCGCCCTCGTGGTGGGCAACTGCCAGGCCGAGTCGCTGCGGATCTTCCTCGACGGCGCGGGCCTCACGACCGTCCGGATGCCGCCCGTGCACGAGCTCACGGCCGCCGACCTGCCGCAGCTCGGCCGGTGGCTCGGCCGGGCCGGGCTGCTGGTCTCGCAACCGGTGCGCGACGACTACCACGACCTCCCGCTCGGCACGGCCCAGCTGGCCGCGATGCTGCCCCGGGACGCGCGGGTCGTCCGGGTGCCCGTCGTCCGGTTCGCGGGCCTCTACCCCGCGCACGTCATCGTGCGCCCGCCGAGCGACGTCTCGCTCGTGCCGCCCCTCGTCGAGTACCACGACGTCCGACTGATCGCCGAGGCCGCCGGGCGGCCCCTCCCGGGAGGCGCCCTGACGCCCGCCGTCGTCCGGTCGGTCGCCGAGCTGTCGCTGGCCGAGCTGCGGAAGCGCGAGGTCGCCCACGACAGCGTCGTCGCGTCGGACCTGTTCGAGGTCGGCGCGGGCGCCGACGGGGCCGGCACGCCGCGCTTCGACCAGATGCGCACCCTGAACCACCCCGGCAACCCGGTCTGGACGGCCCTCGCCTCGCGCGTCCGCGAGCGCCTCGGCCTGCCCGAGCACGTCGTCGAGCCGGGCCGACCCGTGCTGGCGAGCGTGCACGCCCCGCGCGAGCAGGCGGTGATCGACGCCTGGGGCCTCGACGACGAGGCGACCGACCACTGGGTCGTCGGCGGCGAGCGCGTCGACGCCGACGAGGTCCGTCGGGCACACCTCGCCTGGTACGCCGAGCACCCGGACGCGGTCGAGGCCGCCCTGGCCCGGCACGCCGACACGTTCGCGTTGTGGGGTGCGGCGTGAGCGGCGGGGCGGTCGATCCCTCGACCCGCGAGGCGACCGCGCGCGACTCGGCCCGGTCGACCGCGCGGGACGGTGCGGCGGCCACGATCGACCTCGTCGAGCTGCCCGTGGTGGTCACGCACCACGATCCGCAGCACGGCGTCGCGACCTACGCGGCCCAGATCGCCGCGACGGTCGAGGCCCGCACCGGTCGGCACCTCGCCCTGGACGTCGCCGACCTGCTCGACGTGCCGGACGTCGAGGGGGGCGTCGATGCGGGCCCGGACGACGCCGTCGACGTCGGCGTCCCGCGGGCCCACCTGCAGTTCACCGACCGGCTCTGGGGCCCCTCGCCGTCCGCGGCGGCCGACGTCGTCGAGCACCTGGCCGACACGACGGCGCTCACGGTCACCCTGCACGACCTGCCGCAGCCGTCGGACGGCGAGCGCAACCTGAGGAGGCGCGGTGAGGCCTACGGTCGCGTGGTGGCCGCCGCGCGAGGCGTCGTGGTCAACAGCGACCACGAGCGCTCCCTCCTGCGCGAGTGGGTCGGCTTCGACGGCCCGGTCGAGGTGATCCCCTTGCCGGTCGACCGGCACCCCCTGCCGCCGGAGCGGACCGGGCCGGACGGGCTCCCCGGGCCCGCCGGGCCGGCCTGGCTCCCCGAGCCGGACGGCGACGTCGCGGTCATCGGCTTCTTCTACCCGGGCAAGGGGCACGCCGAGGTGGTGGCGGCCGTGGCCGGACTCGCGGCCGCGCGGCTCGACGCCGCCGGCGACCGGGGCGGCAGCGGGGCGACGCGACCGGACGCGCGGGCGACCGGCGTC
>NZ_JACYNS010000160.1:0-4143 GCF_014839405.1 Frigoribacterium sp. CFBP 13605
GTGCCCGCGCGCCTGCCCCCGGCGTCGAGGCCGAGCACGCGGGCCGGCACGAGCGTCAGCGCCGCGACGGCGTCGACGGCCGAGAGTCCGGTCCGGAGGACGGCGATGCGCAGGGCGGCGTCCTGCGTCAGGGTCGAACCCGCGATGGTCGACGTGCCCGTGAGCACGGCGACGCCGTGCTCGACCGTCACCGCGAGTTCGCCGATGCGGTAGTCGCCGTCGGCGGCTCCGGCCGCGGCCATCGCGTCGGTGATGAGGGCGACCCGCCGGGGCGCCGAGCGCAGCACGAGGTCCGCCACGGCCGGGTGCACGTGCACGCCGTCGAGGATCAGCTCGATCGTCACGCGTTCGTCGCCGACCGCCGCGACGAGCGGCCCCGGGTCGCGGTGGTGGATGCCGGCCATGGCGTTGAACGCGTGGGTCACGAGGCTCGCGCCGCGGTCGAACGCCGCGCGGGCGAGGTCGAAGTCGGCCCCGGTGTGCCCGACGGCGGCGACCACGCCCGAGCTGACGAGCCGGTCGATCGCGTCGAGCCCGCCGGGCAGCTCGGGGGCGAGGGTGACCTGACGGACGACGTCGTCGCCGGCCTCGAGCAGGCTCTCGACCGTGGCGGCGTCGGGTTCGAGCAGGAAGTGCGGGGCGTGGGCTCCCCGCCGGTCGGGCGCCAGGAACGGTCCTTCGAGGTGTGCCCCGAGCACCAGCGGATCACGGCGCATCAGGTCACCGATCAGCCCGAGCGACCGGGACAGCACCGGCACCGGGTTCGCGACGAGGCTGACCAGCGAGCGCGTCGTGCCATGACGGCGGTGCAGCGCGAGCCCCGCGTCGAGGTCGTCCGGTCCGCCGTCGAAGGCGTGCCCGCCGCCGCCGTGCGTGTGCAGGTCGATCAGCCCCGGGGTGAGCGTGGCGCCCGCGAGGTCGACCGTGACGTCCGCGGGGGGCGGCACCGCGCCTCCTGCGGTCGGGTCGTCGGGTGCACCCGACGCCGCCGAGGAGGCGCGGGTCGCATCGACCCCGTGCCTCGCCCCGGCCGCCGCGCGCGACCCCGGCACCGTGGCGCCGGTGGCGACGATCACGTCGCCGTCGACGAGCATCCAGAAGCCCTCGACCACGCCGTCGGCGTCGACCTTGCGGGCGTCGGAGAACAGGGTGGTCGTCACCGGCGGGCCCCCCGGCCGTTCTCCCGACGGAAGGCCAGGACGCCCGTGACGCCGGCCAGGACGGCGAACGCCACGGCGACGACCGGGTAGCCGAGCATGGCCCAGGCGGCGACCACGGCACCCATGATCGCGATCTCGACCAGGGCCTTGCCGACGGCGTCGGTCGGGATCGGGGCGCGTGGCGAACGGAACAGGCCCCACACGACGATCGCGAAGAGGGGCGCGCCGATCATGAACGCCAACGACGGGAACGGGAACGGCCAGGCGAGGTAGCCCCAGAACCCGAGGCTCAGGAAGGCGAGGATCAGCGTGACGAACCGCACCACGTCGAGGGGGCCGACCGGGCCGCCGCGGGCCGGGACGGGGGAGGGAGCGGGGTCGGTCGGGGTCACGCGTCCAGCGTACGGCCGGTGTGCCCGGGCGGGGCTAGCGGAAGACGATGGTGCGGGCGCCGTCGAGCAGCACGCGGTCCTCGGCAAACCAGCGGACGGCCTGGGTCAGGGTGCGGCTCTCTTCGTCCTGGCCGATCGCCATCAGTTCGGGGGCGCTGCGGGTGTGGTCGACGCGGACGACGTTCTGCTCGATGATCGGCCCCTCGTCGAGGTCGCTCGTGACGAAGTGCGCCGTCGCGCCGATCAGCTTCACGCCGCGGGCGTGCGCCTGGCGGTAGGGGTTCGCCCCCTTGAACCCGGGCAGGAACGAGTGGTGGATGTTGATCGCCCGGCCCTCGAGCGCGGCGCAGAGCTCGGGGCTGAGGATCTGCATGTAGCGGGCGAGCACGACCAGCTCGACGTCGTAGCGGTCGACGACCTGCAGCACGCGCGCCTCGAACGCCGCCTTCGACTCGGGGTCGGTGACCGGGTGGTGCTCGAACCGCTTGCCGTAGAACTCGGCGAGCCCCGACAGGTCGTCGTGGTTCGCCAGGATCAACGGCACCTCGATCGGCAGCTGGCCCGCCCGCTGCCGGAACAGCAGGTCGTTCACGCAGTGCGCCGCCTTGCTCGCGAGCACGAGGGTGCGGATCGGGCGACCGACGACGTCGAGCTTCGCCTGCGCGTCGTAGTGCGCGAGCACGGGCGCCAGCGCCGCCTCGAACGCGTCGCGCTCGCCGGGGGCCTCGACCTGCAGGCGCATGAAGAACGTGCCGGTGTCGTGGCTCGAGAACTGCGCCGACTCGGTGATGTTGCCGCCGGCCTGCACCACGGCGCCGCTGATCGCGTGGACGATGCCGGGCCGGTCCTGGCAGACGAGCGTCAGCGTCCAGTGCGTCGTCGGGGCGGCCGGGGCAGCGGCCCGAGCGGCGTCGGCGGTCGCGGCGTCGGGGGCGGAGGAGGCGCGGGTGGCGTCGGTCACGTCGGTCACCCGCCCAGGGTAGTGCGGCCGAACCCGGTCAGGCGGCGGCGATGAGCAGCGTGACGAGCGCGACGAGCGGGAGGAACCCCTGCGTGACCGCGGCGCGGGTCTTCGTGCGGTCCGAGAGCAGCAGGACGAGCGCGGCGGCGAGCATCGACCCCGTGCCCGCGACGAGCAGGGCGTTGCCCGAGGGGGATGCCTCGAAGGCGCTGCCCGCGCCTCCTGCCCCTCCGGCGGCGATCAGCACGACGCCCACGATCGTGACGATCGCGAGGAACAGGTTGTAGAAGCCCTGGTTGTAGGCGAGCGGCTTCGTGTGCTCGGCCTGGACGTCGTCGGTGATGCCGAAGGTCGCGCGGACGCGGGGGGTGGTCCAGAGGAAGGACTCCATCACGAAGATGTAGAGGTGCAGCAGGGCGGCGAGCGAGGCCGCGACGAGCGAGACGATGAGCATGCCCCGACCCTAGGGCCGGGCGGTCCACGCGAGGGTGGCGGCTGCGGCGGGTCAGTAGCATCGTGGGGGCGCAGCGGGCGCACACGGGCATCGGCACCGGCGAGGACGAGGAGGCGCGGCGTGGCAGAGCGGGTCACCATCGTGGAGGTCGCGGCCCGGGCCGGCGTCGCGATCAGTTCGGTCAGCAGCGCCCTCAACGGTCGCCCCGGCGTCTCGGAGCAGACCCGCGCGCGCATCCGCCAGGCCGCCGACGACCTCGGCTTCGTGCCGAGCGTCCGGGGCCGCAGCCTGAGCGCCAAGCGGGCGTTCACCGTCGGGCTCGTCGTGCACCGCGACCCGTTCGTGCTCGAGTCCGACCCGTTCTTCGGCAGCTTCATCGGCGGGCTCGAGTCGGTGCTCGACCCGCGCGGGTACGCGCTCATCCTGCAGATGGGGTCGGCGGCGGACGAACCGCTCGACCGCTATCGCCGGCTCGCGGCCGGACGTCGGGTCGACGGCGTCGTCCTGAACGAGCTGACGGTGGACGACCCGCGCGTCGAGCTGGTCCGCGAGCTCGACCTGCCCGCCGTCGGGGTCAACCCGGCCGGGGACTTCCCCCTGCCCGCCGTGCGGCAGGACGACTCGGCCGGCATCGGCGAGCTCGTCGAGCACCTCGTGTCGCTCGGTCACCGGCGGTTCGCCCACGTCGCCGGGCCCGGGCGCTTCGTCCACTCACGGCGTCGCGGGGCCGCCTGGCGGGACGCCGTCGTCGGAGCCGGGCACGAGCCCGGGGCGGTCGTCGAGGCCGACTTCACCTACGACGGGGGAGCCCGGGCCGCCGCTCGCCTCTTCGGCCCGGACGCACCGGTCCACGACCGGCCCACCGCCGTCTTCTGCGCCAACGACCTGGCCGCCATCGGGTTCATGACCGAGCTCGACCGACTCGGGGTCCGTGTGCCCGACGACGTCAGCGTGGCCGGGTTCGACGGCATCGAGCTCGGGTCGTACGTGCGCCCCGGGCTGACCACGCTGACGACGGCTCCGCGGCTGATCGGGGCCGAGGCGGCGCGCCTCCTGCTCTCGGCCGTCGAGGGCGAGGCCGTCACCGACGCCGAGATCGAGCCCGCCCGGCTGCTTGTCCGCGCGTCGACGGGCCGCGCCGCCCGCTGACCCCGCTGACCCCGCGGCGCCCCGCGC
>NZ_JACYNS010000161.1:0-4109 GCF_014839405.1 Frigoribacterium sp. CFBP 13605
TGCGCCGATGGGCCCGCGCCCGGGGGCGTCAGCCGCGCGCGGGTGCGGTCGAGGCGCGCGCGACGAGGGACGGCACCGGCAGGCGGCTGGCCGTGTCGGGGCTGCGTCCCTCGATGTGGGCGATCAGCGACGTCATCACGTGCGCCCCCTCGAAACCGAAGTCGAGCGCCACGGTGGAGAGCGACGGCACCATGAACCGCGCCTCGGGAGTGTCGTCGTTGCCGACCACGCTGACCTCGTGCGGCACCGAGACGCCCTCGGCGGCGAGGGCGGCGAGCAGCCCCATCGCCATGGCGTCGTTCGCGACGGCGATGGCGGTGAAGTCGTCCGTCCGGGCGGCCAGTCGCAGCCCGATGTCGTACCCGGCCGCCGCGGACCAGTCGCCGACGTCGGTGACCGTCACCGCGCCTCCGGACCCGGTCACCGCCTGGCGGAACCCGTCGGCGCGCTCGCGGGCGGCCAGCCACTGGTCCGGCCCGGCGACGTAGGCCACGCGGCGGTGGCCGAGGCCCACGAGGTGCTCGGCCGCGACCCGGCCGGCGTGCTCGTTGATCGACTCGGTGGTGCCCTCGACCATCAGCCCGAAGTCACGCGCCACGGGCACCGAGATCGCCCGGCGTTCGAGCGCCGATCGGGCGACGGCGGTCTGCGCGGTCACGACGATGCCGGCGATCTGCTGCCCGAGCATCAGGTCGAGGGCGTCGTCGACCGAGCGTTCGTCGCCGCCGTCCATCGAGACGATGTCGGTGACGTAGCCGAGCGAACGCGCGGCCTCCGTGGCCCCGGCGATCGTGCGGGCGGGCCCCGACTGGTGCATGTTGTCGGCGAGCAGCCCGATGCGGTTCGTCCGCTGCAGTCGCAGGTAGCGGGCCGCCGAGTTCGGGCGGTACTCGAGCTCGGCGAGGGCCTGCTCGACCTTCTCGCGGGTGGCGGGACGGATGCCCTCGAACCCCCGCAGGAACCTGCTGACGGTCTGGTGCGAGACGCCCGCGCGCTTCGCCACGTCGTAGATCGTGGCGTCCTTCATGCCCCGAGGGTAGCGGTGCCCGGAGGCCCGTGCCCCGCCGGGGGCGAGCCCGGGACGTGGACGAGCCCGGGGTGTGGACGCGCCCGGCTAGGCGGTGCGCTCGATCTCGCGGGTGATGCCGACGAGCACGCGGCGCATGTACGGCGCCCAGGCGAAGCGCACGATGCCGCGCACGATCGCCCCGCGCCCCGGTCGGGCGAAGAACGAGTAGGTCCAGTCGACCCGCGTGCGCCCGCTCGGGGTCGCCCGGTAGCTCCAGTCGGCGCGGCCGCCCGTCACCAGCCGCCCGAGCAGCCCGGTGAACTCGCTGAGCTCGTAGACGAAGACCCCGTCGGGCTCCACGCGCACGAGGCTCTCGACGACGCTGCTGCCGTCCGACAGCTCGAGCCGGCGGGTGCGCCCCACGGCGTCCCACGGGCCGGTCTGGTCGTGGACGGCCACGACGGCCGGGATCACCCCCGCCCGCGGATAGAACCCGACGGGGGTCAGCGGCGTCGCGATGCTCCACGCCCGGTCGAGCGGAGCGGCGGCGACGCGCGCGGTGCTCGCGCTCGCGGTGACGGTCATGCCGAGGGGTTCGGAACGGAGGGCGCGAACGACGGGACGGGTCCTCCCCAGGCGCCCCGCGCCTCCTGACCGTCCCCCGAGGAGGCGCGGGTCGGCTCCCGGGGACGCCGGACGAGAGCAGACTGGCCGCGTGAAGACGACGACGTTACCCACCACCGACCGCCCCGCCTCGACCATCGTCCTCGGGCTCATGCGCATCTCGGGCATGACCGACGACGCGATCCGTGAACTCGTGGCCGAGGCCCGAGACCTCGGCATCGACTTCTTCGACCACGCCGATGTGTACGGCGACCACCCCCACCACTGCGAGCAGCGCTTCGGCGACGCCGTCACCATGACCTCGTCCGAGCGCGACGCGATCCAGCTGCAGAGCAAGGTCGGCATCCGTGACGGCTTCTGGGACTTCTCGACCGAGCACATCCTCGAGTCGGTCGACGCCTCGCTCGCCGCCCTGCACACCGACCGCCTCGACGTGCTGCTGCTGCACCGCCCCGACGCCCTCGTCGAGCCCGACGAGGTGGCCGCCGCCTTCGACCAGCTGCACGCCGCCGGCAAGGTGCGCCACTTCGGCGTCTCGAACCACACGCCCGGCCAGGTCGAGTTGCTGAAGCGCAGCGTGACCCAGCCGCTGATCGTCAACCAGGTGCAGCTCAGCATCACCCACGCGCCGCTGATCGCCGCCGGCGTCGCGGCCAACATGGCCGGGCTCGACCAGTCCGTCGACCGTGACAACGGCATCCTCGACCACAGCCGCCTGAACGACATGACCTTGCAGGCCTGGTCGCCGTTCCAGAAGGGGTTCTTCGACGGCGTGTTCCTCGGCGACCGCGACGGCTACCCCGAGCTCAACGACGTCATCGACGAGCTCGCCACGAAGTACGACGTCCCGCCGTCGGCGATCCCCGTGGCCTGGATCACCCGGCACCCGGCCCGGATGCAGGTCGTGCTCGGCACCACGAGCGTCGCGCACCTCCGCGACAGCGCCGCGGGGTCGGACGTGCCCCTGACCCGGCCCGAGTGGTACCGGCTCTTCACGGCCGCCGGGCACACGCTGCCGTAGCGCGCTGCGCTGCGCTGCGCTGCGCTGCGCTGCCCTGCACTGGGCTGCGCCCGCCGGTCCGCCCCCCATCCCTTTTCCCCCGCTCGCCGCCACGAAGTAAACACGCCGCCAACTTTTTGCGTGGCGGGTTGTTTACTCCGTGGCGGGATGGCGGGATGGCGGGATGGCGGGATGGCGGGATGGCGGGGTGGCGGGACGAGCGGGATGAGCGGCGGAGCGGCGGGCCGCATGCGGGGTCACACTCCGACCGGCGCGGAGGGAATGTCCTAGGGTCGACAGGGCGTTGGGACGCAGAGATCGGTGCAGAGACCGAGGTGCCTCCCGCGCCCCGTCCGCACCCCGAAGGGACCATCGTGACCCAGCCCAAGATGAACGTCGAGTCGTTCAACCTCGACCACCGCACCGTCGCCGCGCCCTACGTGCGCGTCGCCGACCAGAAGACGTTGCCGCACGGCGACGTCATCACCAAGTTCGACGTCCGGTTCACGCAACCGAACGAGGCTCACCTCGACATGGCGTCGGTCCACTCGCTCGAGCACCTCTTCGCCGAGCACTCCCGCAACCGCTCCGGCGACGTCATCGACTTCTCGCCGATGGGCTGCCAGACCGGTTTCTACCTGATCCTGCAGGGCGACCCCGCGATGGACGACGTCCTGTCGCTGATCGAGGGCACCCTCACCGACATCACCACCGCGACCGAGGTCCCCGCGGCCAACGAGGTCCAGTGCGGCTGGGGTGCCAACCACACGCTCGAGGGTGCCCAGGGCGTCGCCCGCGACTTCCTCGCGGCCCGCGACGAGTGGTCGACCGTCACCCGATGAGCGGAACGCACGCCGCGCCTCCTGCCGACGGGGTCGCGGCGGTCGCCGTCCCCCCGATCATCGTCGTCGTGGCGATGGCCGACGAGGCGGCCCCGTTCGTCTCCCGGGCGTCGCGCGTCGACGAGCCGGTCGCCGTCGGCGGGTCGCTGCAGCGGGTCGTCGAGATCGACGGGGTCGAGCTGCTGCTCGTGCAGAGCGGCATCGGGTTCGTCAACGCGGCCGGAGCGGCCACGTCGGCCATCGTGCGGGCCGGCTCGCTCGAGGGTGTCGTGCCGACCGTGATCAGCGCCGGCACCGCTGCGGGCATGGGCGCCGGCATCGAGATCGGCGACGTCGTCGCGGGCTCTGAGTACGTCAACCTCGACGCCGACGCGCGCGTGTTCGGCTACCGGCTGGGGCAGGTCCCCGGGATGCCGGCCAGCTTCCACGCCGACGAGTCCCTGATGGAGGCGGCGGTCGCGTACGACACGTCCGTCCCGTCCGACACGTCGGCTGGCTCGGGCGAGACGTCGGCCGGGTCGGACGGCACGTCGGGTGGTCCGTGGGCCGTGCGCCCGGGGTTGATCGCGTCGAGCGACGCGTTCATGACCGCCGAGCGCGTGATCGGCGTGCGCAGCGCCTTCGCCGACGTCGT
>NZ_JACYNS010000162.1:0-3897 GCF_014839405.1 Frigoribacterium sp. CFBP 13605
TCTCGGGGCGGGACGCACCGCCGACCGAGCGTCGCACCGCCCACGTCGGCGGTGCGACGTTCAGTCGGCGGTGCGACCCGCGCCTCCTGCGGTCAGGCGACCGGGCCGCCGCCGCGCCCGACCGGTCGAGGTCGCACCACGCCCGCGTCGTCCAACCACGCACGAGGGTGGTTCGACGACGCGGGCGTGGTGCCACCCGGTTCTCGTCGGACCAGGAGGCGCGGCGACGGTCAGGAGGCGCGGCGCACGTTCTCGACGAAGCCCGCGGCCCGCGCGCGCAGGCTCGCGATGCGTTCGAGTCGGGCCGCCTCGGCGTCGAACCCGAGGTAGGCCTCGGGCGGCAGCACGTGCACGTTGGCCGAGCACTCGAACCCGCCGCAGACGAGCGTGCCCACGGTGTCGCCGTTGCGTCCGGCCGCGCCGGCACGCTTGGCGCCGTAGAACAGCACGTCGGCCGGCAGGCGGACGTCCTGGCACCAGGTGCACTGCGCACGCTGCCGGGGCGAGGCCTCGGCCTGCCGCAGCACGACGCCGGCGACCGCGGGGCCCGGCTCGCCGTCCGCGTCGAGCGTCGGCACGACGACGTAGGCCCGGCGGGCGAGCCTGGGGTCTCGCCAACCGAGGTACTCGAGGTCGGTCCAGTCGAGGTCGGCGAAGTCGGGCGGCAGGGTCAGGTCGGCTGCTTCTCGGCGGCTCGCGTTGACGAACGAGGCGCGGACGGTCTTCTCGGTCAGGGGGATCATGTGGTTCTCCGGTCGTCGGGCCCGGGGCAGGGTGACGTCGACGCGCACACCCGCGCGATCGGCGACCGCGCGGGTGCCCGCCGTCGACGCGTCGGCCGGCCCGGGTGTTCTCGTGGGATCGTGCCGGGGCTCCAGCCCACGCGGCACGGGTGCGCGGTCGGACCTCGACGGTCGATCCGCGGCGGAGACGCGACTACCTGCAGCCGGCGCACGCGGCGCCGACGACCCCCTCACGCCCGGTGGGCGTCGCAGGTGCGGACGGGATGATCACCCGGCCACCCTAGGACCGTGAGCGCTCCTCGGCAACGACGCCCGCGCCTCCTCGTCCTGGCCGGGTCGCACCACGCCCGCGTCGTCGAACCACGCTCGAGGGCGGTTCGACCACGCGACGATGGTGCGACCCGACCAGGAGGCGCGGGTCGCGTCCCCGAGGCCGGCGACGGCCACGGCCACGGCCACAGCCACGGCCACGGCCACCGCCACGGCCACGGCCACGGCCACAACGCACCACGAAAGGGACGTCGCACCGCCGAGTTCGGCGGTGCGACGTCCAGTCGGTGGTGCGACGTGCGGGGTCAGCCCGCGTGGCGCCCGTGGTGGTCGGGGTCGCTGCCGTCGGGGACGGCGTCCACGGGGGCGGTCGGGTCGACGTGCGAGACGTGCCCGTCACCGGAACCCGAGCCCGAGCCCGACGCGTCGCCGGCCGAAGCGTGCGGCCGCGACCGCTCGAGGGAGGCGCCCTCGACGTCGACGTCGGGCAGGATGCGGTCGAGCCACTTCGGCAGCCACCACGCGGCGTCGCCGAGCAGGTGCATCACGGCCGGGATCAGCAGCAGGCGCACGACGAACGCGTCGACCAGCACGCCGAGGGCGAGGCCCAGGCCGATCGACTGGATCATCACCGAGTTCGAGAACACGAAGCCCGAGAAGACCGCCGTCATGATCAGCGCCGCGGCCGTGACCACCGTGCGACCGGCGTGGACGCCGCGCTGCACGGCCAGGCGGGCCGGCGAGCCGTGGGCGTACGCCTCGCGCATGCCGCTGACCAGGAACAGCTGGTAGTCCATCGCGAGCCCGAACAGCACGCCGACCATCAGGATCGGCAGGAAGCTCAGGATCGGCCCCGGGTCGTGCACGCCGAAGACCGGGCCGAGCCAGCCCCACTGGAACACCGCGGTGACGCCGCCGAACGCGGCGAACAGCGACAGCACGAAGCCGATGGTGGCGGTGATCGGCACGAGGATCGAGCGGAACACGAAGATCAGGATGATCAACGACAGCCCGACCACGACGAGCAGGTAGAGCGGCAGGGCACCGGCCAGCTTCTCGCTGACGTCGATGTTGCCCGAGGCGTTGCCGGCCACGCCGAGCGACGAGACGTCGTCGATGTCGAGGCCACGCAGGTCGCGGACGAGCTGCTCGGTCGACTCGGCGGTCGGACCGCCCTTCGGCACGACCTGGAACGCCAGCAGGGTGTCGTCGTCCGAGGCGCCGATGGGGGCGACCGCGGCGACGTCGTCCTGGTCCTTGAGGATCGTGCCGATGCGCACCTGCTCCGAGACGAGGTCGTCGTCCGAGATCGCGGTCGGCAGGTCGGCCACGACGACCAGGGGGCCGTTGACGCCGGCGCCGAACTTCTCGTCGATCAGCTTGTAGGCCTTGTAGGCGCTCGAGTCGACCGGCTCGGACGACCCGGCGGGCAGGCCGAGGCGCATCGAGAGCGCGGGGATGGCGACGATCAGCAGCACGGCGACGCCGGCCACGAGGGTCAGCACGGCACGGGTGGTGCTCATCGGCTTGGTCGGCACGCGGACGGCGCCCGTGTTGCCGACGTTCTTCCGGGCCTTCTTGGTGAGGATGCGCAGGCCGACGAGGCGCAGCAGCGCCGGGGTGAGCGTGATGGCGATCAGGATCGCCACGAACACGCAGACGGCGCCGACGGTGCCCATCAGGCCGAGGAAGGGGATGCCGGTCAGGTTCAGTGCGAGCAGGGCGATCAGCACGGTCGAGCCGGCGAAGACGACCGCGTTGCCCGACGTGCCGTTGGCCAGGCCGATCGACTCGTGCAGCGGCACCCCTTCTTTCAGCTGGGTGCGGTGGCGGTTGAGGATGAACAGCGAGTAGTCGATGCCGACCGCGAGGCCGAGCATCACGCCCAGCACGGGCGTGACCGACAGCATCTCGACGGCACCAGAGAGCGACAGCGAGGCGAGCACGCCGACGCCGACGCCGATCAGGGCGTTGACGAGGGGCAGGCCGGCACCGATGAGCGTGCCCAGCATGACGAACAGCACGATGGCCGCGATGACCACGCCGGCCACCTCGCCCGGGCCGAGGATCTCGGGGATGCTGGCCGCGATGTCGTTCGACACCTCGACCTCGACGCCGTCGATGTCGGCGTCGTTCATCGCCTCGACGACGGCCTCTTTGTTCTCGCTGGTGACGAGGTTGAGGGCCTTGTCGAACTGGATGCTGGCCACGGCCGTGGTGCCGTCGGTCGACACCTGACGGATGCCGTCGGTGAGTTCGAGCAACGACGCACCCTGCTCGAGCGTGGTGCTCTGCGTCTCGAGTTCGGCCTTGCCCGCGTCGAGGGTGGACTGCTGCGTGGCGATCTGCTGCGTCCCCGCGTCGAGCTGCGCCTGCTGGGCCTCGAGCTGCGGCGTGGCGGCGGCGAGTGCGGCGCCGCCGGCGGCCTGCGCCTGGGCCTTCGCGGCGTCGAGCTGCTGCTGGCCGGCGGTGATCTGGGCCTTCGCGGCGTCGATCTGCGCCTGGCCCGAGGTGATCTGGGCCTCGCCGGCGGCGATCTGGGCCCGACCGTCGGTGATCTTCTGCCCCTGGTCGTCGATCTGCTGCTGGGTCGCGAACGGGTCGGTCGTGCCCTTGACGTCGGCCAGCTCCTTCGCGTCGGTCAGCAGGGCCGCGATGTCGGACTTCTGCTGGTCGGTGAAGGCCGCGTCGTCGGCGGTCGTGAAGACGACCGTTCCGGTGCCGCCGCTCGCCTGGGGGAACTTCTCGGCGAGTTCGTCGCTGACCTTCTGGGTCGCCGTGCCGGGGATGCTGACGGCGGTGGTCAGCGGGCCGCCGAACAGCGCGAAGGCGCCGCCGGCGAGGCCGAGCACGACCAGCCAGGCCACGATGACGAGCCAGGCCC
>NZ_JACYNS010000163.1:0-3721 GCF_014839405.1 Frigoribacterium sp. CFBP 13605
CGCGAGTGCCGCCTCCGCGTCCTGCTTCGCCTTCTCGGCGGCGGCGACCGCTGCGGCGGCCTCCGCCCTGGCCTGCTCGAGCGCGTCCGTCATGCGGCCAGCCTAGGCACCCTGCGCACCGCGGTCCGGGCGAGTTCGGCCACACCGGGCGACGCCGCACGCCGGCCTCGTCCGGACCCGCCCGTGATCGACCCCGCGAGCGCCCCCGTCATCGACCCCGCGAGCGGCACCGTCGTCGACCCCGCGAGCGGCACCGTCAGGCGTGACGCCCCTGCCAGATCCAGCCGCGACCCCGCACGCGCTCCTGCTCGTCGAGCAGCCGGTGCGCGACCGGGGCCCAGAGGACGACCGCGACCCCGGCACCGATCAGCAGCCCGCCGATCGTGTCGGTCAGCCAGTGCGCCCCGAGGTAGGTGCGGCTGAGCAGCATCAGCACCGTGTAGGCCGCGCCTGCGACCCACACCCAGACGCGTCGCAGGATCACCCCGAGCACGACGGCCAGCGTCGCGGCGTTGGACGTGTGGCCCGAGGGGAACGAGCCGTAGTCGCTCACCACGAGGATGTCCTCGGGACGGGCCCGGCCGAACGTGTGCTTGACGACCTGGACCACGCCCGCGCTGAGCGCGCAGGCGGCGATCCAGTAGAGCGCGGCCCAGGGGCGACGGCGCAGCAGGAAGAGCGCGGCGACGCCTAGCGGGACGACGAAGACGCCGACCACGCCCGCGCCGATCGAGTTGAAGATCAACGAGGGGACGTCCCAGAACGGGCTGCGGTGCTCGACCAGTTCGCCCATGAACCGCTCGTCGACGCCGATCACCCCCGACCGGGCCGTGATCACGACGCCGAGCAGCAGCACGACGCCGATGGCGCCGAGCGCGCTGAACACCCACCAGCGGCGCTGCACGCGGCGGGCCACCCGTTCTTCGGACGGCGAGGCGGGCTTCGGGGCGAGCGGGTCGGTGCGCATCCCCAGACGGTACCGGGAGGCGCGGGTCGGCGACCGGGAGGCCCCGGTCGGCGACGGACGACCGGGAGGCGCGGGTCAGCGACCCAGCGCCGGCACCGTCCGCGGGCGCACCAGCAGCCACAGGCTCGCGATGGCCACGCACGAGGTGGCGACCATGACGCTGCCCATCGGCACGGCGGACCCGATGCCGAGGAAGCCGACCACCGGCGAGATGAGCCCCGCCAGGCCGAAGTTCAGCGCGCCGAGCAACGACGCCGCCGTCCCTGCCTCCTTGCCGTGGTTGGCGAGCCCGAGCACCTGGACCTGCGGGAACGAGAAGCCGCAGGCCGCGATGAAGAACCACAGCGGCACGAGGATGCCCACGAGCCCGGCACCGAGCGAGTCGAGCACGACGATCGACGCGGCGGCGAGCAGCAGGACGATCGTCGAGCAGGCGAGTATCCACTGCGGCCCGACCCGCCGGGCCAGCCGCGAGCTGATCTGGACGCCGGCGACGATCCCGAGCGAGTTGATCGCGAAGAGGTAGCCGTACTGCTGGGCGTTCAGGCCGTAGACCTCCTGGAAGAGGAACGACGAGGCCGACAGGTACGAGAACAGGCCCGAGAAGACCATCGCCCCGATCAGGGCGACGCCGACGAAGATCCGGTCGCTGAAGAGCACCTTGTAGCGCTGCCCGAGGGTCGTGTGCCCGGCTTCGTGCCGCCGGGCGGGCGGCAGGGTCTCGACGATCAGGAAGATCGCGGCGATGATCACGAACGCACCGTAGGCCACGAGGAACACGAAGATGCCGCGCCAGCTGGTGAAGGCCAGCAGCTGCGAGCCGATGACGGGCGCAACGATGGGGGCGAGCCCGTTCACCAGGGCGAGACGAGACAGCATGCGCACGAGCGGCAGCCCACCGAACAGGTCGCGCACCGTCGCCATGGCGACGACGCCCCCGGCGGCGGCACCCATGCCCTGCAGCACCCGGAAGACGGCGAGCAGCTCGATGGTCGGCGCGCTGGCGGCGCCGATGCTGGCGAGGATGTGCACGGCGGTCGCGACGATCAGCGGAGTGCGACGGCCGACCTTGTCGCTCCACGGCCCGACCAGCAGCTGCCCCACCCCGAAGCCGATCGTCGTGGCCGTCAGCGTCAGCTGGATGACGCCGCTGTCGACGGAGAAGTCCCGGCTGAGTTCGGGGAACGCCGGCAGGTAGAGGTCGATCGTGAACGGCCCGAGCGCGGTGAGCGCGCCGAGCACGACGACGTAGACGAGCCGCTGGCGGCGGGTCAGGGAGTCACCCGGGTGGACGACGGTGGTCACGAGGCAGGTCCTGTCTGGGGGGTCGCGGAGGGGCGGTGACGGATCGGGGCACGCGAGGAGGCGCGGCCACGACGACGAGGCCGGCTCGCGGCTCGAATCGATGCGACCGGACCGTCGCGCACGACCACCACGGGATCGCAGGGGGTGGGAGGAGGGAGGGGAACGGCGTCGCTGCACGACACCCGTCGGTTCTCAGCCTAACCCCGCCGTGCACCCCCGCGACAGCCCTTCCGCCTCGGCGGCTCGCGCCGTGCCGTGTCGGCGCGTCGGCCCGGTCTAGGCTCGACCTGGCCTCGGACGCGATCGTCCCGTCCGAGCACCCGAGGAGGAACGTCCATGGTCGACGCGCGCATCGTCCAGACCACGAAGGCACTGCACGCCGCCGTCGTCGAGCTCGCCTCGACCAGGCCCGTGTCGAGCATCTCGGTCGCCGACGTCACCCGGGCCGCGGGGATCAACCGCGCGACGTTCTACAGCCACGCGACCTCGCCCGGCAGCCTGCTCACCGCGGTGCTCACCCCCGAGCTCGACGCGATCCGCGACGAGGACCACGCGCTGCGGCTCGACGGCCGGGCCGACGGCCCCGACGCGACGCGACGCGCGATGGAGAAGGTCGTCGACCACGTCGTGCGGTACCGCGAGATCTACCGTCTCGCCCTGCCCGACCCGCTCGACGCCTCGATCCACCAGGCGCTGGCCCGCCACTTCGAGGAGTCGAGCGTGCAGCACCTCGCCGGCCTGCCCGCCGGCAGCCTCCCCGAGGGGCTCGCGGTGCACATCGCCGCCGGCCACCTGGCACACGGGCTCGTAGGCGCCGTCGAGGCCTGGCTCGGCGGCAAGCGGACGAGCCGACGCGCCCTGCTCGACACCATGAACCTCATGCTGCCCACCTGGTGGGGTTGACCCGCAGCGCCCCCCGTTCCGACGGGTCGGTGGGCCGCGCAGGCGCCTAGGAGGCGCGCAGCAGTCCCGGCCCCACGCGCAGCACCCCGTCGGTGAGCGGTTCGCATCGCACTCCCCCGCGGCCCCGGAGCGCGCGGAAGGCCCCCGCGCCGAACACCACGTCCATCCACGCGCACGGGTTCGCCGCCCGGTTCGCGCGGAACGACACCGGGCCGTCGCCCGTGTCGAGGTCGAACTCGCGACCCACGAGGGCGTCGACGTCGATGCCGCGCACGACCACGTTGCGACGCGTCAGGGCGGCGTCGAGCACCGTGCCCTCAGGCAGACCGAGCTCGCGGGCCAGGTGCCCGAGCTGCTCGGCGGCGAAGAGGGTGACCGAGGCCCCGCGGTGCGCCGGGGCGTTGAAGTAGCGGTCGCCCACGATGCCGAGGTGGGCGCGCACGGTGACGGCGTCGTGCGACTCGGGGCCCGTGGTCGGGGCCGGGGCCGGGCCGTCGGCGGGGCGGCCGACGTAGCGGGACCGGGGCGAGGCGAGCAGCGACTCGA
>NZ_JACYNS010000164.1:0-3629 GCF_014839405.1 Frigoribacterium sp. CFBP 13605
GGGCCCCGGCCCGCCCGCCGCGGTCGAGCAACGCACCGCCCACTGGACGTCGCACCGCTCACATCGGCGGTGCGACGCTCAGTCGGCGGTGCGACGCGACCGGTCGCCGGCTCGACCGAGGGCGGCGTCGCGCGCGGCGACGAGCAGGTCGGTCAGCACCGTGCCGGTGGCCCCGCGGTCTTCGGGGTGCCACTGGACGCACCACACCGGAGCCGTGTCGTGCTCGACGGCCTCGACCGTGCCGTCGTCGGCCCAGGCCACCGCGCGCAGCCCCTCGCCCAGGCGTCCCACCGCCTGGTGGTGCGAGCTGCGCACGACCAGCGACGTCGTGCCGAGCATCGAGGCGAGGGTGCTGTCGTCGGCGAGGCGGACCGGGTGGTCGACCATGCTGTCCGAGACGTCGTCCGGGTTCACGTGGCCGGGGTGCTCGAGGTGCTGCACGAGGTCGCCGCCGAGGGCGACGTCGACCACCTGCATGCCGCGACAGATGCCGACCAGCGGCAGCCGTGCCTCCACGGACCCGCGCACCACCTCGATCTGCACCCGGTCGGCGTCGGCGAAGGTCTGGCCCCGCCCCGGGTGGTCGAGGGGACCGCCGTAGTGGCTCGGGTCGACGTCCTCGCCACCGGTGACGAGCACCGCGTCCGCCTCGACGAGGGCGGCGCGCACGTCGCCGAGCCGGTTGGCCGGCACCCGGCGCACCGTGAACCCGACCTGCTCGGCGGCGGCGACCACCGAGGTGGACAGGTCGTCGAGCTCGCGCTCGAACGCGGGGTCGTCGCGGGCCTCGTCGGTGACGTCGAGGAGCAACAGGTTCAGGAGGCGCGGTGCGGGCGAGTCGCTCATGGCGCCATCCTGGCAGCCCGCACCGCACTGCACTGCACCGCACCGCACCGCACCGCACTGCACTGCACTGCACTGCACCGCACCGCACCGCACCGCACCGCACCGCACCGCTTCGCACCGCGTTTCGTGCACGGCACCGCGACGAGACGCGGTGCCGTGCACGAAACGCGGTGCGGAGGGCCGAGGGCCGAAGGCCCCCGGCTAGTCGGTGCCGTCGATCCCGCCCAGCCGTTCGAGCACGCCCGTGAGGATCGTGCCGGCCGCGTCGGGCAGCACGTGGTGGTTCATGTAGATCGCCTCGAGCCAGGGCAGCACCTCGTCGCGGCCCCAGCCCACGGCCTCCCAGTCGACACCGGGCAGGGCCTTCGTCAGGGGCTGGTCGGTCCGGGGGTCGAGCCAGGCCTCGGCGATCGGCACGCCCTCGGACGCGCCCTGGGGCGTCCAGGTCAGCGCGATCGGGTGGTCGTCGCCCTCGATGTGGTCGTGTTCGACGGCACCCGAGCCGAGCCACGGCAGGGTCAGCAGCTCGCCCTCGATGTCGACCTCGACCAGGTCGAGCTTGCGTGGTTCCTCGACCTCGCAGACGTAGAGGTCGAAGCCGGCGTCGTGCCAGGCCGCCGCCTCGTCGACCTCGTCGAGCAGGTCGGGCATGCGGCGGTGCAGGTCGACGATCAGCCGGGTCGACCACTCGACGAGCACCCGCGTGTCGGCGACGCCGAAGGGGCTGAGGTCGCTGTCGTCACCGTTCGCGAGGTGGAAGTGGTGCTCGACGTCGCCCGAGGGCGTGGTCTCGAGGTGCACCTGTCCGGTCTCGTAGCCGACGTACAGGGCGGTGATCAGGTCGTCGTCGTCGTACTCGGCGTAGAGGTTCGGCTTGCCGAGCGCGGTCGGCAGCGGCGTCTGCGCGGCCGGGCGCTGGCCCAGGTCGAACACGGCACGGAAATGGGTGGTGGGGAGCCTCAGGCTCATGTCGGTCACGGCGTGGGGTCCAATCGGTTGCTCACGCCAGGGTAGAGGACGCGGCCGCCCGTCCGCGGCCCGTCCACAGCCGAGGAGGCGCGCTCCGGGACTTCCCGGAACGCGCCTCCTCGTGTGGTCGCCTCGACGGCCGTCGGTGCGGGGCCGCGTCGCTGCTACGTGCCGTCGCTGCTAGGCGGCGTCGCTGCTACGCGGCGACGGGGCTGCGCTGGCCGACGACCGAACCGGCCTCGGCGGCCTCGGCCGACGCGTCGGCCCCGGCGGCCGCACCCCGGCGGACGAACTTCTTCAGCAGGACGAGCACGAACGCGCTCACGACGGTGCCGGCGACGATCGCCAACGCCCACATGCCCAGGTTGCCGATCGCGAAGAACACGAAGATGCCACCGTGGGGGGCCTGCGACGTGACGCCGGCGGCCATCGAGATGGCTCCGGTCACCGCGCCTCCGACCATGCTGGCGGGGATCACGCGCAGCGGGTCGGCCGCGGCGAAGGGGATCGCGCCCTCGGAGATGAACGAGGCGCCCAGCAGCCAGGCGGCCGTGCCGTTGGAGCGCTCGACCTGTGAGAAGCCCTTTCGGTAGAGGACGGTCGACGCGAGGGCCATGGCCAGCGGCGGCACCATGCCGGCGCCCATCACGGCGGCCATGATCATCAGGGGGGCAGGGTTGTCGCTGATGGAGCCCGCGGACAGGCCGGCGACGGCGAACGAGTAGGCGACCTTGTTGACCGGACCACCGAGGTCGATGCACATCATGAGGCCGAGGATGACGCCCAGGACGATCGCCCCGGTGCCGCTGAGGCCGTTGAGGAAGTCGGTCAGGGCGACGGTCAGGGCGGCGATCGGGCCGCCGAGCACGAGCACGAGCAGACCCGAGGCGAAGATCGACGCGAGCAGCGGGATGATCACGACGGGCATCAGGCCGCGCAGCCAGCGGGGCACGTCGGGCTTGCCGATCCAGTAGGCGGCGAAGCCGGCGAGCAGACCACCGACGAGACCGCCGATGAAGCCGGCCCCCATGAAGACCGCGACGGCACCGGCGACGAAACCGGGCGCGATGCCGGGTCGATCGGCGATGGCATAGGCGATGTAACCGGCCAGGGCGGCGACGAGGAAGCCCATCGACAGGTTGCCGATCTGGAACGCGGCGGCGCCGAGGAAGTACGGCAGGCCCTCGGGCGGCAGGTTGAACAGCGAGTAGTCGGTCAGCACGGTCGCGGCGTTGCCGGCGATCTCGTAACCCGAGAGCAGGAAGCCCAGGGCGAGCAGCAGGCCACCACCGGCGACGAACGGGATCATGTACGAGACGCCGGTCAGCAGCCAGCGCTTGAGCGACGAGCCGAAGCCCTGCTTCTCGGCGGTCGAGCCCGCGGCGGCACCGGCGGCACCGGCCGTGCCGGCCACGCGGGCGGCGTTCGGGTCCTTGGCGGCGGCCAGCGCCTCCTTCACCATGGCGTCGGGAGCGTCGACGCCGCGCTTGACCGGTCCGCGGACGACGGGCTTGCCGGCGAAGCGGCCCTGGTCGCGCACGTCGACGTCGACGGCGAAGATCACGGCGTCGGCCTCGGCGATGACGGCCGGGTCGAGGGGAGTGACCGTGCCCGAGCCCTGCGGCTCGATCTGCAGGTCGGCGCCGAGGCGCTTCGCCGCGGCGACGAGGGCGTCGGCGGCCATGAAGGTGTGGGCGATGCCGGTGGGGCAGGCGGTGACGCCGACCAGCTTCGGGCGCCGCGCGCCGTCGCCCGTCGCGTCGGCCGCGGTCGAGGAGGCGCTGGTCGCCCCGGCCGCGGAGGCGGCGGTGGCG
>NZ_JACYNS010000165.1:0-3603 GCF_014839405.1 Frigoribacterium sp. CFBP 13605
GCCGCCGAGGCCGCCGCCGTGCCGCCACCACCCCCGAGCTGGCGCGAACGGCGGGCCCTGCGACGCGAGCTCAAGCGGCGCCGAGGCGACCCGGGACCGTCGTCCGGGCCGGGTGAGCCGCCGTCATCCGACGAGTGATCACCGCCTGGCCTCGTGACCTGTTCGTGATCTTTTTCCGACGAGAACTACACCTCGAGGATGATGCGCGCTAGGGTCGAGTGTTCGCACCACCCCCAGACGAGAGGACCGCACGCGTGACGAAGCCCGCCTCCCCGACCTCTCCGGATCAGGGTGGCGCGACGGCTGGTCACGTCGAAAGTGCTGGTCAGCGTCAGGCTGGTCCGACCGGCGTCCGTCCGCTCGGAGAGCGTTCGGCCCGCCTCGCCCTCGAGCGTCGCGAACGCCGTGCCCGACGGGACGTCCTCCCCACCTCGCACCGTGAGTCCTTCGTCGAGTGCCCCGCCCTCGTCGGTGCTGCCGAGGCCTCGGTCGCCCCGCGCGTCCGACCCCGACGCGCCGACGCGCCGGTTCAGACCGGCCCCCTGCTCGGTCTCGAAGAGTCCGCCGCCACGGCCAGCGCCGCCGCTCGTCCCGAGGACGCGGCCCGCGCCTCCTCGTCCACCGGCCACCCGGCACCTGTCCGTCCGTCGCGCCGCGCTCGCCGTGCCGCGGCCGTGGTCGCACGTCCCGCGTCGCCGACCCGTGCGGCCGCCGGCCGCCCCGGTGCGGCGCGCAGCGTCGGCACCGCCGTCAAGAAGCTCTCCATCGTCACCGCGATCGTCGGTTTCGCCGCCAGCGGCGTCCTCCCCTTGCTCGCGACCACCGGCGACGAGGCCCAGGCCGTCGCCGCGGGTGCGACGGCGCGGTCGTCGCTCGGTTCGCAGACGCTGTCGGTCGACACCGCCTCGCTGACGGACGAGTCCGACGAGACCGCCCGCGACGCCTACTCGGCCACGTCGATGGTCGACGTCGTGACGCAGAACCTGCAGAACCGCAAGGCCGCGGCGAACACGACCTACGAGGGGCCGACCACGGCCGACTACCTCGCGAACCCGCTCTACCCCGAACTCGACCGCGACCAGGTGCTCGCGGTCGCGCTGCAGTACATCGGCACGCCGTACGTGCACGGCGGCGAAGACCCCTCGAAGTTCGACTGCTCGGGCCTCATCACGTTCGTCTACGCGCAGTTCGGCATCGAGCTGACCCACTACGTGCCGACGCAGAACACCGAGGGCCGGACCATCCCCGAGTCCGAGGCGGTCCCCGGCGACCTCGTCGTGTTCGACAACCTGGCCCACGACGGCATCTACGCCGGCAACGGCATGATCCTCGACGCCCCGAAGCCCGGCGGCTTCGTCGACGTCCGCCCGATCTGGAACCAGGCGCACCACTTCGTCCGCATCGACGGCTGAGCCGTCCCTCGGGCTCGGCTGCGTCTGCCGCTCTGACGACCTGATCTGACGACCCGCGCCTCCGGGTCTCCGCCGTCCGCCTGCCCTGCGGCAAGCACCGTGCCGCGGTGTCGCGTGCGCGTGCTCCGGACCCGCTACCCGAGGCGGCCGGTGAGACGGCCGTGGAACGCCTCGCTGCGGTCGTCCAGCCCGACGAACGTCGCCGTCACGCCGTGTGCGCGGAACTTCTCGTCGACCGAGTCGAGGGCGGCGACGCTCGACGCGTCCCACACCTGGGCGCGGGACAGGTCGACGGTGACCGTCGCGGGGTCGTCTCCGTAGGAGAAGTGCTCGACGAGGTCGTTGCTGCTGCCGAAGAACAGCGGGCCGACGACGTCGTACCGCACCGTCTCAGGGGCCGGGGGTCCGTCGACGACGGCACCCGCGCCTCCTGCGCTCGGGGTGACCCCGACGGTGTCCCTGGCGGTGCGGGAGGTGCCGTAGGTGTCGGAGGTGTCGGTGGCGCCCGCGGGGGCCGGCGTCACGTGCCGCTCGACCGTGATCACGTGGGCCACGCGGCGGGCGAACAGCACCATCGCGAGGAGCACGCCGACCGCGACGCCGAGGGCGAGGTTGTTCGTCGCGACGACCACCGCCACCGTGACCACCATGACCAGTGTCTCGGGCACGGGCATGCGGCGGAGGGTCGACGGCTTCAGCGAGTGCCAGTCGACGGTGGTGATCGCGACGATCATCATGACCGCGGCCAGCGCCACCATCGGAATCGTCGACATCACGGCGCTCAGCCCGGTGACCAGCAACAGCAGGAAGAGCCCGGCTGCGATGGTCGACACCCGCGTGCGGGCCCGTCCGATCTTCACGTTGACGACGGTCTGGCCGATCATGGCGCAGCCGGCGATGCCGCCGTAGAAGCCCGCCGCGATGTTCGCGACGCCGAGCGCCCAGGACTCCTTGCCCTTGTGCGACGGGGTCTCGGTGAGGTCGTCGACGAGCTTGGCGGTCAGCAGGGTCTCCATCAGGCCGACGAAGGCGACGCTGAGGGCGGTCGGCCAGATGATCTGCAACGTCTCGAGGGTGAACGGGGCGAGCCACGGGGTCAGGCCGGGCAGGCCGCCACCCATCGGGCCCTCGTCGCCGACGGTGTGCACGTCGAGGCGGGCGGCCACGGCGATGACCGTCACGACGACGATGGCGACGAGCGGCGCGGGTACGGCCTTCGTCACCTTCGGCAGCAGCACGACGATCGCGATGGTCAGGGCGAACAGCGGGTAGACGACCCACGGCTGGTCGATGATGTGCGGCACCTGCGCCACGAAGATCAGCACGCCGAGCGCGTTGACGAAGCCGATCATGACCGAGCGGGGGATGAACCGCATCAGCCGGGCGAGGCCGGCGAGCCCGAACGCGAGCTGCACGAGCCCGGCCAGCACGACCGTGGGCAGCACGTAGTCGGTGCCGTGCTCGCGGACCAGTGGCGCGATGACGAGGGCGACCGAGCCCGCGGCGGCGGTCACCATCGCCGGCCGGCCGCCGAGGACCGACATGACGAGCGCGAGCACGATCGACGCGACGAGGCTGACCATCGGGTCGACCCCGGCGATCACCGAGAACGAGATGACCTCGGGCACGAGCGCGAGCGTCGTGACGACGCCGGCCAGGGCCTCGCGGGTCAGGAGGCGCGGGTTGCGCAACACGGACAGCACCGTGTCGGTGGGGCGGACGGGGAGGACCGACCGCGCGGCGGGTTCAGGGCGCGCGCGGTCGGAGTCGTGGGCAGTGGTCACGGAGGACTCCTGGGGTGTGCGGAAGAATGGGGAGTCGGCGACACTGCCGTACGATGCAACCCTACCCTTACGTGAGGGTAGAGATGAAACGAGATCCCATGCCCGACGAGACCGCCACGATGCAGATCGGCGAGCTGGCCGAGCGCACCGAGATGTCGCTGCGCACGATCCGCCACTACGACGAGGTCGGTCTGCTGACGCCGTCGGGCCGCAGCGAGGGCGGATTCCGGCTCTACACGCACGACGACTACCTGCGGCTCATGGTGATCCGACGCATGAAGCCGCTCGGGTTCAGCCTCGACGAGATGGCCGAACTGCTGCGGGTCGTCGACGCACTCGACGGCGGGGCGGGCGACGAGGCCGGGGCGGGCGACGACGGCGGGGCGGGCGACGCGGCCGCCGCGGTC
>NZ_JACYNS010000166.1:0-3602 GCF_014839405.1 Frigoribacterium sp. CFBP 13605
GCCGGCACCGCCTCCGGCCTCGGCGCCGCCGGCCGCGTCATCGGCGCCGGTCGGCGAGGCCGCGGCGGCGTCGAGCCCGTCGGGGTCTTCCGCGTGCACGATCAGCAGGCCGTCGAAGTCGGCCAGCTCGGCCATCGCCCGGTGCAGCTGCTCGGTCGACAGGTGGGGGAACTCGTCGACGCCCGACGGCGACAGGAACGCCTTGAACCCGAAGACGCCGGCCTCGTGCAGCGCCCGCAGGTCGCCCGTGCCGAGGTTCGCCGGGATCGCTCCGCCCCAGAACCCGACGTCGACGACCGACTGGGGCCCGGCGGCGGCCCGCTTCTGTTCGAGCGCGTCGACCGTCGTCGTCGGCGGGATGCTGTTGAGGGGCATGTCGACGATCGTCGTGACACCCCCGGCGGCGGCGGCCCGGGTCGCGGTCGCGAAGCCCTCCCACTCGGTGCGGCCGGGCTCGTTGACGTGCACGTGGCTGTCGACGACGCCGGGCAGCAGCACCTGGTCGTCGGGCAACGTGACGTCGACGGTGGCGTCGACCCAGTCGGTGAGGCCGCCGATCGCGACGACGCGGCCGTCACGGACGACGACGCTCGCCTCGCGCCAGTCGCCGTCGACCAACGCACGACGGGCCCGGACGACGAGGTCGTGGTGCAGGGCGTCAGCCACGAGCGTCACCGTTCGCTCCGCTCGTCGCCGAGCGCGCCTCCTGGACTCCGCCGGACGTCGCGGAGGCAGTCGGAGTCGCCGACGCCGTCGCTGCGGCCGCCTCGGCCTCGCGCGCTTCGACCTCTTTCCGCCGCTCGCGCAGCAGGTGTCCGGTCAGGGCGACGAGCAGCGTCAGCCCGCCCGCGACGCCCATGCCCACGCCGATGTGCACCTGCAGCAGCAGGGCCCCGACGCCTGCCCCGGCGAGGATGAGAACCACGGCGAGCACCCGCCGGGGGAAGTTCTTGCCCGTGCCGCCGGCGAGCTTCGACTCGGACGCGAGCCCGACGATCGTCGACGTGACCACCACGGTCGTGACGTCGGCCACGGCGATCTTGCGGGCGGCGGCGGCCTGCAGGCCCATGGCGGCGCCGAGCAGGCCGGTGATCGTGAAGGCCCACGGCGTGTTCTCTTCGGGCACGACGAAGAAGGTCGAGATGCCGAGCCCGAGCAGCACGCCGCCGGTCACCCCGAACGAGATCGTGCTGCGGCCCGACCAGCCGGCACGGCCGCCTCGCAATACACGGCCGCCGATAGCGGCTCCGAGCAGGAACGCGGCGAGGGCCACGATCGGGCCGACGATCGGCAGACCGTCGGCCTGCGCGATGGCCATGCCGAGGATGACCACGTTGCCGGTCATGTTCGCGGTGAACACCCGGTCGAGGCCGAGGTAGCCGACGGCGTCGATGATGCCGGTGGTGAACGTCAGCGTCAGCATCATGACGAGGTGCATGCGCGCCTGGTTGCGGCGGAACTTCTTCACGGGGGTCCTCAGGTGCTCGGCGCCGCGGGGCACGGCGGGGCGGGCGACTACGGCGACGTCGGCGCATCGGGTCTGCCGTCGATCGTATTGTCGCGGCTCGCTCGCACGCGAACCCCGGGCCGTGCCCGTGAACGAGAGGAGCCGCGCCTGTGGACGCGAGGAGCCGCGCCTGAGGACGAGAGGAGGCGCGGGCGAGGGCCCCCAGGACGGACCGGCTCAGCGGCGGTGGACGACCAGGGTGTCGGCGAGGCCGGCCGTCGCGTCGGCGGCCACCGTGCCGGTGCGGGCGAAGTCGGCCCAGACCTGGCGCACCTTGCGGCCGCGGCGGTCGACGTCGTCCCAGTCGGTGGTGCCGACCAGGCGGGTGTGCGCCCAGGCCTCGCGGCCGCCGAGCAGCAGCGGCAGCTCGGTGATGTGGGCGGCGCCGAACGCCGTGCCCTCGGGCTCCCAGGTGAACTCGAACGTCGAGACGCGTCCGCCCGCGGCGCGGTGCCGCTCGGCGAAGGCCCGACCGGCCCGGTGGTAGACGGCCTTCGTCGTGGCGTCGATCATCAGGCGTCGGATCGCCCGGCCGACCACGGGCAGGCCGAACATCCGCTGCAGCAGGGGGGAGAACTCGGCGAACACCGCGGTCTCGTCGGCCGTCGCGCCGATCAGCAGGTCGATCTCGGGCGCGACCTCGCGCCACGCGGCGTCGGCGGCGGACTCGGTCGGCAGCGGTGCCCGCCCGTACTGCAGCCCGAAGGCCATGCCGCCGCGCAGGCCGAAGCGCTTCGCCGCCCGTTCGGCCACGGACTGCCCGGCGAGCAGCTCGTCGAGCGGAGCGTCCTTGCGGGGCGTGCCCACCGCCTCCGTCATCGCCTTCACCATGCGACTGCGGCCGCGCACGATGCCGAGCGGGGCGCTCTGCACGATGGCCCGGGCGAAGAGCCTCCGGGCGCCCTCGCTGATCATCAGGTGCGCGATCGCGTCACCGCCGGCGGACTGGCCGAACAGGGTGATGCGGCTCGAGTCGCCCCCGAACGCCTCGATCGTCTCGTGCACCCAGCGGACGGCCGCGAGCTGGTCGAGCAGCCCGAGGTTGGCGGGCAGCTCGTCGCCGACGCCGAAGAAACCGAGCATGCCCAGCCGGTAGGTCACGGTGACGACGATCACGCGCTGCTCGGCGACGAGGGCGCGCGGGTCGTAGACGCGCAGGTCGCCCGCCCCCGAGACGTACGAGCCGCCGTGAATCCACACCATGACCGGCACGCGCTCGTCGGCGAGGAGGTCGGCGGGCAGGGTGATCGAGAGGCGCTGGCAGTGCTCGTCGTCGACCATGCCGACGGCGGCGCCCTCGATCAGGGCGTCGAGCCCGGGCGACGCGACCTGCGGTGAGGCGGGGGCGCGGTCGAAGGCGAGCAGCGGGGAGGGCCAGGGTGCGACCGGACGCGGCGGCTCGAAGCGGTCGGCTTCGGCGTAGGGCACGCCGAGCACCCGCACGACCTCGCCGTCGACCCGACCCACGATGCGGCCCGACGGGGTGTCGAACTCGCGGCGGGCGGCGCGGTCGTCGGTGTCGACGACCGGTTCGCCGGGGGCGGTCGGCGTGCTGGCGGTGGGGCGGGGGGCGTCCTGGGTCACCCGACCATGGTGCCCCTCACCGCCCGTCTAGGCTCGCGGGATGACCGCCGACACCCCTCCCGCTCCCGGGTTCTACCGCCACTTCAAGGGCGGCCGTTACGAGGTGCTCGGCACCGCCCGCCACAGCGAGACCGACGAGCCGCTCGTCGTCTACCGCGCGCTCTACGGCGAGCAGGGCCTCTGGGTTCGGCCCCTCGCGGCCTGGTCCGAGCACGTGCGACGCGACGGGCACGACGGCCCGAGGTTCGCGCCCGAGGGCTGACCGGCCCACCCGGTGGCCGGTGCGCCCGCCATGCGGTGGTCCAGGGCGAGCCGAGGAGGCGCGGGGCGGGTCAGCGAAGTCACAGCCGGTTGATAGCCCCGCGGCCGGACACTCGGCTCATGAAGTTCTCACGTCGCTCCCAGCACCCCCAGGGTGCAGCCACAGACGGGGGCGTCGCGGACGACGCGACCCGCACCGCCGACCCGGCCGAGGCCGCGCCGCCCTCGGCCGTGCCGCCCGTGGCCGTGC
>NZ_JACYNS010000167.1:0-3598 GCF_014839405.1 Frigoribacterium sp. CFBP 13605
GCACTAAAAGGAGTCCGGCGGTGTCCTACTCTCCCACAAGGTCCCCCTTGCAGTACCATCGGCGCTGAGAGTCTTAGCTTCCGGGTTCGGAATGTGACCGGGCGTTTCCCTCTCGCTATGGCCGCCGAAACATTTACCACACACCATTACTGGTGGTGAAGTCTGTTTCAGACCATGCACCCCATCCGTTACAGATGTGGCGACTTGTCTGTTGAGTTGTTCCCGACCGTATTTCGGGAACCACATAGTGGACGCAAGCAGCTTTCCCCCACCTCTACAGGGAGGGAGTGTTGTCAAGTTATCGGCTTATTAGTACCGGTCAGCTCCATGGGTCGTTAGTCCCCACTTCCACATCCGGCCTATCAACCCAGTAGTCTAGCTGGGAGCCTCTCACCCCTAAGGGTATGGAAATCTCATCTCGAAGCCGGCTTCCCGCTTAGATGCTTTCAGCGGTTATCCGTTCCGAACGTAGCTAATCAGCGGTGCCCTTGGCAGGACAACTGACACACCAGAGGTTCGTCCATCCCGGTCCTCTCGTACTAGGGATAGATCTTCTCAAATTTCCTACGCGCGCAGCGGATAGGGACCGAACTGTCTCACGACGTTCTAAACCCAGCTCGCGTACCGCTTTAATGGGCGAACAGCCCAACCCTTGGGACCTACTCCAGCCCCAGGATGCGACGAGCCGACATCGAGGTGCCAAACCATGCCGTCGATATGGACTCTTGGGCAAGATCAGCCTGTTATCCCCGAGGTACCTTTTATCCGTTGAGCGACAGCGCTTCCACAAGCCACTGCCGGATCACTAGTCCCGACTTTCGTCCCTGCTCGACTTGTCAGTCTCACAGTCAAGCTCCCTTGTGCACTTACACTCGACACCTGATTGCCAACCAGGTTGAGGGAACCTTTGGGCGCCTCCGTTACTTTTTGGGAGGCAACCGCCCCAGTTAAACTACCCACCAGGCACTGTCCCAGAACCGGATCACGGTTCGTAGTTAGATATCCAAAGTGACCAGAGTGGTATTTCAACAATGACTCCACCTGAACTAGCGTCCAAGCTTCACAGTCTCCCACCTATCCTACACAAGCCACTCCGAACACCAATACCAAGCTGTAGTAAAGGTCACGGGGTCTTTCCGTCCTGCTGCGCGTAACGAGCATCTTTACTCGTAGTGCAATTTCGCCGAGTTCGCGGTTGAGACAGCTGGGAAGTCGTTACGCCATTCGTGCAGGTCGGAACTTACCCGACAAGGAATTTCGCTACCTTAGGATGGTTATAGTTACCACCGCCGTTTACTGGGGCTTAAATTCTGAGCTTCGCTTGCGCTAACCCTTCCTCTTAACCTTCCAGCACCGGGCAGGCGTCAGTCCGTATACATCGTCTTGCGACTTGGCACGGACCTGTGTTTTTAGTAAACAGTCGCTTCCCACTGGTCTCTGCGGCCTTTCCCGCTCCGGGAGTAAATCCCATCACGGTTCCGGCCCCCCTTCTCCCGAAGTTACGGGGGCATTTTGCCGAGTTCCTTAACCACGATTCTCTCGATCTCCTTGGTATTCTCTACCTGACCACCTGAGTCGGTTTGGGGTACGGGCGGCTTGAACCTCACGTCGATGCTTTTCTCGGCAGCATAGGATCACTGATTTCCCCCAATCGGGGTACGCATCGGATCTCAGGCGCATTGACGACGGATTTGCCTATCGTCAGCCCTACATCCTTACACCAGGTTCACCTTACGGATACCATCGCCTGGCTCAGCTACCTTCCTGCGTCACACCTGTTAATACGTTAACCGCACCAGCATGGGGTCGAGCGTTAGACCGGCCGGCATCACCCCGAAGGGATCCACTCAGCCGGGTTAGGACTCTTAGCACCACTGGATTAGCTTGGGCGGTTCTTCGCCGGTACGGGAATATCAACCCGTTGTCCATCGACTACGCCTGTCGGCCTCGCCTTAGGTCCCGACTTACCCAGGGCGGATTAACCTGGCCCTGGAACCCTTGGTCTTTCGGAGGACGGGTTTCTCACCCGTCTTTCGCTACTCATGCCTGCATTCTCACTCGTGTGGCCTCCACGGCTGGTTTACACCGCCGCTTCACTGGCCACACGACGCTCTCCTACCACTCCGTACGACTGAACCACGAAGGCTTGTCTATAATACGAAATCTACAACTTCGGTGGTGTGCTTGAGCCCCGTTACATTGTCGGCGCGGAATCACTTGACCAGTGAGCTATTACGCACTCTTTCAAGGGTGGCTGCTTCTAAGCCAACCTCCTGGTTGTCTATGCAACTCCACATCCTTTCCCACTTAGCACACGCTTAGGGACCTTAGTTGGTAGTCTGGGTTGTTTCCCTCTCGACGATGAAGCTTATCCCCCACCGTCTCACTGCTGCGCTCTCACTTACCGGCATTCGGAGTTTGGCTGACGTCAGTAAGCTTTTGGGCCCCATCGGCCATCCAGTAGCTCTACCTCCGGCAAGAAACACGCAACGCTGCACCTAAATGCATTTCGGAGAGAACCAGCTATCACGAAGTTTGATTGGCCTTTCACCCCTATCCACAGCTCATCCCCTCAGTTTTCAACCTAAGTGGGTTCGGTCCTCCACGACGTCTTACCGTCGCTTCAACCTGGCCATGGATAGATCACTTCGCTTCGGGTCTAGGACATGCGACTGGATCGCCCTATTAAGACTCGCTTTCGCTACGGCTACCCCACACGGGTTAACCTCGCCACATATCGCTAACTCGCAGGCTCATTCTTCAAAAGGCACGCTGTCACCCCTACAAGGAGGCTCCAACGGTTTGTAAGCAAACGGTTTCAGGTACTATTTCACTCCCCTCCCGGGGTACTTTTCACCTTTCCCTCACGGTACTTGTCCGCTATCGGTCATCTGGGAGTATTTAGGCTTATCAGGTGGTCCTGACAGATTCACACGGGATTTCTCGGGCCCCGAGCTACTTGGGATCCCCATTCAGCCAGCGCCAGCATTTCGGCTACGGGGTTCGCACCCTCTATGACCAGCCATTCAAAGCTGTTCGCCTATACTGCGCTGTAACTGTTCCTGTCCGGCAGAACAGGACAACGGGTCCCACAACCCCGACCATGCAACGACCGCCGTCTATCACACATGACCGGTTTAGCCTCTTCCGATTTCGCTCGCCACTACTGACGGAATCACTGTTGTTTTCTCTTCCTGTGGGTACTGAGATGTTTCACTTCCCCACGTTCCCTCTACCCGCCCTATATATTCAGGCGGGAGTCACCAGACATAACGCCTGGCGGGGTTTCCCCATTCGGAAATCCTCGGATCAGGGCTCGATTATCAGCTCCCCGAGGCTTATCGCAGATTTCTACGTCCTTCTTCGGCTCCAGATGCCAAGGCATCCACCGTTTGCTCTTAGAAACTTGACCACAAAGTTGCTGCCAGCCAAAGACTGACAGCTCAGTGTTATCTCATTCGCCAACCACACCCAAAGGGCGGATTGGTCTAAGAAATTGCACTTAGTATCACAAACAACAACCAACCCGAAGGCCGGCCCTGCTTGCGACTAAGATGCTCGCGTCCACTGTGTAGTTCTCAAAATACGGGCGGCACCA
>NZ_JACYNS010000168.1:0-3586 GCF_014839405.1 Frigoribacterium sp. CFBP 13605
ACACGCCACCCGGAAGGTGACATGTCCGAGTTCACATGTCGGTTGCCATGTTAGGGCGCGTCGAAGGGAGGGGGAACCCCCGGAAGAAGGTGACTCGACCGCTCGTCAGTCGCGCTTGGCGCAGGTGACCTGGTCGGCGGACTGGCCCGAGACGTTCCCGGGCAGGGCAGCCGAGGTCGGTGCGGGTGTCGGCGTCGGGGTCGCTCCGGCGCCCGGGACGACGTCGACCGCCCCGTCGGTCGCCTCGCCCGACGGCTCGCCCCCGGCACCCGTGGACGGAGACGCCGACACACCCGGCGCGGCCGGGGCGGCCGGGTCGAGCACCGCCGACCGTCCGAGGCTGTCCGCCGAGAGGGTCAGCGGCAGGTTGCGCTGCAGGGCGTCGTCGAGCACCGCCGCGGCCGACTCGTCGACCAGCACGCGGTTGCGGTCGGCGGGGTCGTCCACCGCCGGGTACTGCACGAAGACCATGTTCGACAGCCCGACCGTGTTCACGGCGAGGGCGAGCTTGGCGAGGGTCGACGCGTCGGCCAGCGTGTCGCTCAGCGTCATGTTCGCGAACGCCACCCTCGCGATCGCCAACACCTTGGTCGGGTCGGTCAGCGTCCCCGCCGACACCGTCTGCCGGGCGAGCGCCGAGAGGAACGTCTGTTGGTTGCTGATCCGCCCGAGGTCGCTCGAGTCGCCGACCCCGTAGCGCGAGCGGAGGAAGGCCCCCGCCTCGGCCCCCGACAACGTCCGCGTGCCGGCCGGGAGGTCGAGCGCGGGCTGGACCTCGGTGTCGCGGATCGGCGTCGCCAGGCACACCTCGACGCCGCCGATGGCGTCGGCCATCGACACGACCCCCTCGAACGTGATCGATCCCGCGTAGTCGATCTGCAGTCCGGTCAGCTGTCCGATCGTCTGGGCCACGCACGACAGTCCGTTCTTCGGCCCGCCACGTCCCAGCGCGGTGTTCAGCATCGCGCCCGAGGTCGCCGGGCTCACCGTGCCGTCGTCGTTCGGGCAGGCCGGCATCGGCACGATGAGGTCGCGCGGGAAGCTCACGACCGCCATGTTCGTGTGGTCCTCGGAGATGTGCACGAGCACCGTGGAGTCGTTCTTGCCCGCCCCCGAGCTGGCCTGCTGGTTGGCGGCGTCGTCGAACCCGGTGCCCAGCCCCTCGCGGGTGTCGGTGCCGATCAGCAGCAGGTTCACCTCACCGGTCTGCGCCGTCAGCTGCGGCACGGGCGAGGCGGACGAGCCGTCGGGTCCGGCGAGCTGCACCGTGGGCCTCGCGCCCTGCAGCACCTGCCACGTGGCGATGGCCGCGATCGAGGTCGTGCTGACGAGGACCACGGCCAGCGCGGCCGCCGTCACCTTCGCCGCGAACGCCACGGGGTGCCCACGGCGGAGGCGACCGTGGCGGGCGATCCCGCCCTGCCGCACCGCGCCTCCTCGATCAGAGGGGTGGTCGTGGCCGTCGAGGGCCCGCTCGGTGCGTCCGTCGTCGGTCATGCGCGCCCCCTCGGCGAGAGAGGGCTCGGGAGACCCTCGTCGGGACGAAGCATAGGAGGCGCGGGCCGGGAAACCCCGGAGGTCGCCCCGTCGTCGTCCCCGGCCGGCCCGGTCAGGCGGTCTCGCCGAGCGTGGCCGGCGCGACGGCGGGGAGGACGTCCTCGGTCCAGTCGACCCGCAGGGAGCCGGACCCCGACCAGCCACGCAACTCGGCGCCGACCGTGTCGCGGAACGTGGCCGCCTCGTCCCGGTCGCCCACGACGACGTCGAGCCGCAGCCGCGCCAACTGCTCGGTGACGCGGACGGGCAGGCCCCAGGCCTGCAGCACGAGCACCTCGGACGCGGCGCTCAACGCCGGGAAGTGCCGCCGGAGCTTCTGCTCGACGACGTGCAGCACGGCCACCTCGTCGGTGGGGCGGATCACTCCGGTCAGCGAGATCATGCCTGATGGTCCGCCCGGGAGGTTACGGCAGTGTGGCCGCCCGCTGTGAAAGCACCCGGGTCTCGCTTCCTCCCCCGCGGCGGCTTGTCCCCCGGCCGGTCCCCCGCGGCCACGACCGTGTTGGCAGATCGGCCCCGGGTGGGCATGATCGTCACATGGCGAAAAAGCTCAAGACGGCCCACCGCGACCTCGTCGAGGCGCTCGACCACCACCGCAAGGTCATGCAAGAGAAACCGCTGTCGAGCAAGCGTGCCGGTCGGGCGACCGCCAAGCTGCGACTCGCCGTCTCGGCCTACTCGGCGGTCGTCGCCGACAAGACGGGCCAGCCCGACCCGTTCGTCGACTACGACGCCCTCGACCCGGCCACCGTCGCGTCCCTCGCCGCCGAACGCGACGCCATCGCCCACAAGAAATCGTCCGACCAGGGCACGCTCGACTGACCCGGCCGCGCCGCGCCTCCTCGGGTGGCGTCGCACCGCCGACTGGGCGTCGCACCGCCCACATCGACGGTGCGATGCTCAGTCGGCGGTGCGATCCCGGCCCGTCGACTCGGGGCGGGCTACTCGGCCCGGCGACCCGGGGCGGGTCAGCCCGGGGCGGGTCAGCTCGGGACGGCCGCGCCCTCGACGAGGGTCCAGCCGCCGCCGGCCGCCCGGCGCACCGCGCCGGCCCGCTCGAACGCGTCGAGCCAGCCACCCATCGGCCACTCGCCCCACCGCTCGGCGAAGAGGCCGCCGTTGCGCACGACGTCGGACAGGTGGCGCCACGGCGGTGACGACGTCGGGTGGTACTGGTGGTACGCGTGGGCGCCGCCGACCCAGACGAGCGGGACGTCGAGCGAGCGCGCGATGAAGGCGAAGTCGGTGTCCTCGCCGCCGTAGCCCTCGTATCGCTCGTCGAAGCCGCCGAGCCGCGCCCAGGCGTCCGGCGTCACCGCGAACGACAGCGACCAGAACAGCGGATAGTCCGCGGCGCCCGCGACGAGCGTCGTCCCCGCAGGAGGCGCGGGTCGCGCCGCGTGCGGAGCGGTCGCCCCCTCGAGTCCCTCGCCGGCGCCGAGCACGAACCCCTCGGGCAGGTAGGTGATGGGTCCGCTCAGGAGAGCCCCCGGGTGGTCGAGCGCCGCCTGCTCGTAGTGGCGGAAGAGGTCGGGGCCGGGGACGCAGTCGGCGTCGAGGAACACGATGAGCGTGGCACCGTGACCGACGGCCGCGTCGGCTCCGCGGTTGCGTCCGGCGGCGAGGCGCAGGCCGTCGGGACCCGGCGGGACGTGCAGGGTCGTGACCCCGGCCAGGGCGGGCACGTCGGGGGCGGGGGTCTCGTCGAGCCAGACGACCACGTGGCCGGCGTCGGGTGCCACCTGCCGGACGAACCGCAGCTGGTTGGCGACGTGCTTCATCCGGGTGGCGGACGCGAGGGTCACCACCACGACGGTCACGAGGCGACCCCCGCGAGGTCGGTGCCGACGGCGAGGTCGGAACCGACGGCGGGCTCGGCGCCGACGGCGGGCTCGGCGCGCGCGGGGCCGACGCCGTGCGCGCCCCGACCGGCCACCTCGGCGACCACCGCGGCGGCGCGGGCGGCAGCCCCCTCGACCTGCCACGCCGACCAGTCGGGCCGCAGCCCCCGGGCGCGCTCGACCACCGA
>NZ_JACYNS010000169.1:0-3463 GCF_014839405.1 Frigoribacterium sp. CFBP 13605
CCGCGCTCGCCACGGCCGCGGCCTCGTCGGCGGAGGCGCCGTCGAGCGTCTGCCCGGGCCAGGGCAGGGCCGCCCCGTAGGGGTTCGCCGGGTCGGTGGCGGCCAGGGTCACCACGGGCACGTCGCGCTGACGACCCGCGGCGACGAGGGTGTCGTCGTCGCGGCGGTCGCCCTCGTCGCGCACGAACGACCGCAGGCGGTCGACCGTGGGCCCGGTCGCGAACTGGGCCGCCCCGAGGCCCTCGACGAAGTAGCCCCGTCGGGCCCGCCCCGTCTCTTCGAAGCCGCTGAGCACCTTGTAGGCCGTCGAGAAGCCGCCACGGACGCCCTCGTTGACGACGGCGCCGCGGGTGACGACGCCGTGACGTTCGAGGAGGATCTCGGCCGTCGCGGCGGCGCGCACGGTGCCGTCGGGTTCGGCCAGCGGCAACAGCGACCAGCGGCCGCCGACGGTGGGCGGGCCCGCCTGTCGAGGCATGGCGACCCGGCCGCGGCTGCGGTACGACGAGCGCGACCGCGTCGGGGTGCGCGGCCTCGGCGTGCGTCCGCCGCCCACCTGGGTGCGCAGGGGCGCGAACGTGTCGTTGGTGATCTGCCCGGCCCAGACGAGCTGCCAGATCGCGGTGACCAGGGCGTCGTCGTCGGTGCTGCCCACGGCGTCCGACAACTGGCGGAAGAAGTACGCCCCGCCACCGGCCAGGGCCGCCAGCACCTCGCGCTGCAGGTCGTCGGTCTCGGCTCCGGACGGCTCGGGCAGGGTGACCTGGGCTCCGTCGGCGAGGTGCAGGCTGACCCAGCCGTCGTTGCCGGGCAGGGTGCCGGTGCCGGACCAGATGACGTCGCCGGTGGCCGTGAGCTCGTCGAGCATCGACGGGTTGTAGTCGGTCACGCGGGCCGGCAGGATCAGGGACTCCCAGGCCGAGGCGGGCAGCGAGACCCCACTGAGCTGGTCGACGACCTGCACGACGCCGTCGAGGCCGCGCAGCCCCGACCCTTTGAGCCCGGTGGCGACGTGCTGCCAGGCGGGCAGGAAACGCCCGAGCGTCTCGGGGGCGACGGGCTCGACCTCGTGCCGGAGCGCGGCCAGCGACTTGCCGCGCAGTCGGCGCAGCACCTCGGAGTCGCACCACTCGCTGCCCTGCTGCCGGGGCCGGAACTCGCCCTCGACGACGCGACGCTGGGTGGCGAGCTTCCGCAGGGTGTCCATCACGACGGCGGTGCCGAGGCCGAGACGGTCGGCCACCATGGCGGGAGTGAAGGGGCCGTGGGTGCGGGCGAACCGGCCGATGAGGTCGCCCAGCGGGTCGTCGACCGGTTCGACGAAGGCGGTCGGCACGCCGATCGGCAGGGCGACGCCGAGGGCGTCACGGAGGCGCGAGGCGTCCTCGATGCCGGCCCAGCGCACCGTGCCGGCGTGGGTGAAGCGCAGGACGCGGTTCGACCAGGCGAGGTCGGTCAGGGCGGTCTCGAGCGCGCGGTGGGCGTCGTCGCGGGCGGACACGTCGCCGGCGACGAGGGTGGCCGCGAGCCAGCTGCGGTCGATGATCTCGTCGGTGGTCAGCGGGCCGAGCAGTCGCAACAGGTCGACGACGCCCTCGATGTCGCGGGCCCGGCGGTCGGGGGCGAGGCGCTGCAGTTCGAGCTCGTGCTGGTCGATGACGTCGGCGTCGAGCAGCTCGCGCAGCTCGGCCCGGCCGAGCAGCTCTTGCAACAGGCTCGAGTCGAGCGACAGGGCGGCCGCACGACGCTCGGCGAGCGGTGAGTCGCCTTCGTACATGAAGGCCGCGACGTAGCCGAAGAGCAGCGACCGGGCGAAGGGCGAGGGCACCTCGGTCTCGGTCTCGACGATGCGCACGGTGCGGCTGGCGAGGTCGCGGGTGAGGCTCATCAGGGCCGGCAGGTCGTACACGTCCTGCAGCACCTCGCGCACGGCCTCGAGCACGATCGGGAACTGCGGGTACTTGCGGGCGACGTCGAGCAGCTGCGACGAGCGCTGACGCTGCTGCCAGAGCGGCGACCGCTTGCCGGGGTTGTACCGAGGCAGCAGCAGGGCCCGGGCGGCGCACTCGCGGAAGCGTGACGAGAACAGGGCGGAGCCGCCGACCTCTTCGGTGACGATCTCGTCGAGGTCGTCGAGCTCGAACGAGAACAGCTCGGCCCCGGGAGGCTCGGCGTCGGTGTCGGGGATGCGCACGACGATGCCGTCGTCGGCAGCCATGGCCCCGCCGTCGACCCCGAGCTGGTCGCGGATGCGGGCCGAGACCGCCAGTGCCCACGGCGCGTGCACCTGCATGCCGTAGGGGGAGTGCAGGATGAGGCGCCAGTCGCCGAGCTCGTCGCGGAAGCGCTCGACCACGAGGGTGGTGTCGGTCGGCACGTACGACGTGGCGGCCTTCTGCTCGCCGAGGAACGCGATGAGGTTGCGTGCCGCCCGCTCGTCGAGCCCACCGGCGGCGACGCGGGTGGTGGCGTCGGCCTCGCTCGAGTTCGACAGTTCGCGCACGTAGCCGCCGATGGCCTTGCCGAGCTCGGCCGGGCGGCCGATGCCGTCGCCCTTCCAGAAGGGGACGCGACCGGGCTGGCCGTAGGCGGGCGAGACGAGCACGCGGTCGTGCGTGATGTCCTCGATGCGCCAGCTCGTGGCCCCGAGGGCGAACACGTCGCCGACCCGGGACTCGTAGACCATCTCTTCGTCGAGTTCGCCGACGCGGGCAGCCTTCTCGCCGACCATGAAGACGCCGAACAGTCCCCGGTCGGGGATGGTGCCCCCGCTCGTCACCGCGAGGCGTTGGGCCCCGGGGCGCCCGGTCAGGGTGCCGTGCACGCGGTCCCAGACGATGCGGGGTCGCAGCTCGGCGAACTCGTCGGAGGGGTACTTGCCGCTGAGCAGGTCGAGGGTGGCGTCGAAGGCGGAGCGCGGCAGGGTGGCGAACGGGGCGCTGCGGCGCACGGTGTCGAACCAGGCGTCGGCGTCGAGTTCGTCGAGCGCCACGGCCGCGACGGTCTGCTGGGCCAGCACGTCGAGGGGGTTGGTCGGCACGCGCAGCTCTTCGATGAGCCCGGCGACCATGCGCTCGGCGGCGACGGCGGAGTGGATCAGGTCGGCCCGGTGCTTGGGGAACAGGACGCCGCGGGAGGTTTCGCCGACCTGGTGCCCGGCGCGGCCGACGCGTTGCAGGCCGCTGGCGACCGACGGCGGCGACTCGACCTGGATGACCAGGTCGACCGCACCCATGTCGATGCCGAGCTCGAGCGAGCTCGTGGCGACGACGCAGCGCAGTCGGCCGCTCTTGAGGTCGTCCTCGATGAGGGCTCGTTGGTCTTTCGACACCGAGCCGTGGTGGGCCCGGGCGAGCAGGGGATCGCTGCCGGCGGTCTGCCCCGAGCCGCCCATGAGCTGGGCCGGCGCCCCGCCGCCGACCGCCGGGTTGCGCTGCGCGGCGGGTGCCGGGGCGAAGGGGTC
>NZ_JACYNS010000170.1:0-3440 GCF_014839405.1 Frigoribacterium sp. CFBP 13605
CTGCCCGACGGCAGGGTGCCGCCCCCGGCGAGCGCGACGCCCCCGACGGCCAGCGCCACGGCGGCCGCGCCGGCCACCGACAGCAGGACGACCCGCCGGCGACGGACCGAACGGGCGCGGTCGGGTTCGCGCGCGACGGTCTCGATCAGGAGGCCGCGGATGGCCGCGGCACGGTCGCGGTCAAGGCCGAGCGCGTCGTGCGCGTCGTGTGGGCCGTTCGGACGGTCGTTCGGTGCGTCGCTCATCGGTTCTCTCCGTTCAGGGTGACGGGTCGTCCGGAGGCCGACTCGGAAGCCGACATCGCTTTGGCGAGTCGCGACTTGGCCCGCGACAGTCGGGACTTGACGGTCCCGACGGGCACGCCGAGCGCCTCGGCCGCGGTCGCCATCGGGAACTCCTCGAGCACGCAGAGCCCGAGGACGTCGCGATCGGCCTTGCCCAGGCCGTCGAGGGCGACTCTCAACCGCCGGTCCCGATCGACGACGTCCAGTCGCGCCGCGACGTCGTCGGCGGGATCGTCCACGTCGGCGTGCGGCGGCAGGGAGGCCAGGGCGATGCGGTGTCGACGGGTCGACCTGGCGAGGTTCTGGGCGACGTGGCCCGTGGTCACGAGCAACCACGCGAGGACCGACCCGTCGACGATGCGGACCGCGTCCCGACGGCGCCACGCCTCGAGGAAGACCATGGCCGTGACGTCCTCGGCGTCGTGCCGGTGTCGGCACAGCCGCAGGGCGTGGCCGTGCACCCGTGCCTGGTGGCGGTCGAAGACGGTCCCGAACGCGGCCGGGTCCCCTGCGACCGCCCGGGCCCAGACGTCGGCGTCCCCCGTCACCGGTCGTGCTCGCTTCTCGTCGTCATGTCGACGTCCCCTCTGGTCCGTTGCTGCCTCCCGTACATGTCCGATCGTCCGGAAAGGTTCCCTCGTCTCCTCTCCCCGAGGTCGGCACCGGTCGGCCCGCGTCAGCGCCGGGCGACGCCCGCTTCCCGCAGGGCCACGTCGGCGAGGCGGCGGACGACCGCGGCATCCCCCGCGCGCCAGGCGGCCACCGGGTCGGGAGACACGGCGAGGGCGGCCTTCGCGTCGCGGCCGGTGAGTGCCCGCAACGCGAGCAGGTCCTCGCCGCCCGGCAGGGCGAGCAGCGCACGGACCGAGGAGGCGCGGCGCACGAACGCGATCCGCCCGCGCAGCCAGACCCACAGCACCACGAGGCTCGGCACCCCGGCGACGACGAGTCCTGCGACCAGCGCGGCCCGGGCCACGCCGTCCTGCTGCTGCCGTCCGGCGTCGGCGAGGGATTCTCCGGCCCCGCTGGCCCCGTCGAACGGGGCGCTGGCCGCACCGCCCACCAGGGGCAGCCCTTCCAGCGCGCGCGACGCGTCCTGCATGGTGCCCTGGAAGCCGGCCCCCGCCTCCTCGAGTTGCCTCCCGAGGTCGGCGAAGGTGCCGATGAAGGTCGCGATGCTCACCCCGAGCACGACGAAGAGGACGACGAGGCCGACGGCCACGACGTCTCCGGTCACCTGGCGGGTGCGGACGAGGGGCGAGGCCGAGTAGAGCTGCATGGCCCCAGTCTGACGCGAGGCGGCCCGCGAGGCGCGACCCGCGCCTCCTCGGGTCGGAGACGACGACTACCGGGGCACGGTGCTGACGGGTCCCACCCGCGAGGTCGCGAGGTCGAGCGAGGTGACCGTCGTCGCTCCGGCCGACAGGGCCACCCGCAACGCCCCCACCTGGTAGGGGACGGTCGTCCACTTGTCGGGCGGGACGCCGGTAACGACGCCGCCCGGGTAGCCGGCCTGGTCGGGGCGCAGGTTCACCCGCAGCGACAGGACGGACGGCAGGCGGGTGGTCAGGGTGCCGAGCGCCGTGAGCACCGGGGCGAGCGTGGTCGAGAGGGTGCTGCCGAGGGTGGTGATCGGCGCGACGAGGGTGGAGCGGACGAGCGTGGCCACCGACGCGAGCAGCGACCCGGCCGAACCCGTCAACGCGGCGAGCAGCGGGTTCAGCACGCTGCCGAGCACGGTGGAGAGCGCCCCGCTCAGCACCCGCGTGGTGACCACCGCCGTCGCGGTCGACGGGGACGCCAGCAGCTGCCCCAGCGTTCCCCCCATCGCGACGTCGACGGCGAGCACGTCGACGGGGACGCCGAGCACCGTCGCCCGCAACGTCACCGTCAACGCCACCGACAGCTGCGCCGACGACACCGCGGACTGCAGCGCCGCCACGACCCGTTGGGTGAGTCCGTCGAGCATCGACCCGACCGTGGTCGTGATCGACGCCATCGCCGCCGCGCTCAGCACGAGCTCGGTGTTCGGGGCGAGCCCGTTCAGCCCGCCGGGCTGGCCGACCAGCGTGGCCAGGTCGACCGACACCACACCGGTCGACGGGGTGATGGTGACCGTGCCGTCCGTGCTGGTGACCGACCCCGCGAGCACCGGGTCCACCGCCGGCTGCAGGGCCAGGCCGGTGAGGGTGACCGAACCCGTGACCCCGCCCAGGCTCAGCAGGTTCGTGAGGCCGTTCACGGTGGCGAGCACGCCGTCCCGGACGGTCCTCGAGATCGTGCCGTTGACGCCCGTCAGGCCGGCGGCGGCCGTGTTCAGGCTCGTGACCGTGCTCGACACCTGACCCGACAGTCCCGCCACCGCCGGGCTGTGCAGCTCGAGGGCGAGACCGGCGATGCCGTAGTCGCGGGTCACCCCCGTCACGCTGCCGTCGCCCCAGATGCGGCTCTCGAGGGCTCGGCAGCCGTCGAGGGTCGCCGTCGACGCCACCGCGCCCACGGTCAGGTCGGCCCGGTCGAGGGCGGTCGAGGCGGGCAGCACCGAGGTGAGGCCGATGCGGGCGGGACCGGGCAGTGACGAGGCGGGGGTCGTCGGTGTCACGCCGAGCCCGCCCGAGTCGCTCACCAGGCCCGCGGCGGCCGCCGCCGTGCCGGTCGGGGCGACCCGCGTGAACTGGTTCAGGGCTCCGGCCGACCCCGCCGGCAGGTTCGTGCCGAGCCCGGTCAGGTCGAGGCCGACGAGACCCGACCCCGCGCTCGCCGACAGGGGATTGCGGAACGTCGTCGTGCCTCCCGCGTCCGTGGTCGGGGCGGGCGACGCCGGCGCCGCGGTGACGACGCCGGAGCGGGTGCGCGTCAGGTCCGCCCCACGCACGGCCGCGACGGTGTCGAGGTCGGTGCCGGCCAGGCTGCCCCGCACGAACCGGCTGGACGCGGCGGCGGCGTACCCGGTGTCGGTGCCGCAGGTGAACCTCGTGGTGCCGACGAGCCCGTACGTGCGCTCGGAGTCGGTCCAGGCGGCGGTCGTCACGGGCGGCGGGGGCACGATGACGGCACCCACGACGGCGACCACGGCCGCGACGGCGACGACGGCCCGTCGCGCGGTGAGCGCCGCGACGAGGCGGGCGACACCCGTGGGGCGACGGCGACGGCGGC
>NZ_JACYNS010000171.1:0-3325 GCF_014839405.1 Frigoribacterium sp. CFBP 13605
GCAGTTCGGGCTCGGCGGGGCCGCGACCCCGCTCGCCGGGGCGCTCGGCGGCACCGCCGTCGTGATGGGCGCCCTGATGCTCGGGTTCATCGCCGCCGGTCTCGCCGTGCAGCTGTGGGCGTCGTCGCGAGGCGGCACCCCGGCGACCTGACCCCGGGGGCCCGACCCGCGCCTCCTGCCGTCGATCCGGGGCTGGTGCGCCGGCCCGGGTGGTGCCACCCTGGGCTCGACGCCGTCCGGCGCCGTGACCCGAGGAGGCCCCCGTGACCGTGCAGCTCACCCCGTACCTGGCGTTCCGCTCCGAGGCGAGGGAGGCGTTCGACTTCTACGCCTCCGTCTTCGGCGGCAGCCCCACCTTCAGCACCTTCGGCGAGTTCGGCGTCGGCACCCCCGACGAGGCCGAGAAGGTCATGCACGCCCAGCTGGCCACGCCGTCGGGCCTGCTGCTGATGGGGGCGGACCGCCCCGACTCGTACCCGCTCGAGGAGGCGAGCAGCGTGTCGCTCTCGCTCTTCGGTGGACCCGACGACGCCGAGACGCTGACCGGATGGTTCGACGCGCTCGCCGAGGGCGGCACCGTGCACGAGGCCCTGTCGCAGGCGCCGTGGGGTGACTCGTTCGGCATGCTCGACGACCGCTTCGGCCAGCACTGGATGGTCAACGTCGGCGGCACCGCGGCCTGAGCCGGGGCCGCGGCCCGAGCCGGCGCCGCGGCCTGAGCCGGCGCCGCGGCCTGAGTCGGCACCGCGGCCTGAGCCGGGGCACGCCCGACGGACGAGGAGGCGCGGTGGCGGTCGCCGAGGACGCCCCGCCTCAGTCGCGTCCGAGCCGACCGATCACGCTCTCGTCGAGTCGGGCGAGCAGGTCGGCCACGTCGTCGTAGACCTCCTCGGCCCCCGCCTCGACCAGCTCCGCCCGGGAGAAGCCGCCGCTCAGCACGCCGATGCAGGTCACGCCCGCCCGGTGCGCGGCCTCGACGTCCCACACGGCGTCGCCGACCATGACGGCGCGTTCGGCCGACACGTCCGCTTTGTCGAGGGCGACCTCGACGATGCCCGGGTCGGGTTTCGCGGTCTCGACGTCCTCGCTCGAGGTGACGGCCCAGAGGGCGTCCTCGACGTCGAGCAGGTCGCGCAGCGCCTTCAGCTCCTCCTCGGGCGCGCTCGTGGCGAGCACGACGCCGTGCCCCCGGCGAGCGAGCTCGGCGAGCAGGTCGGTCGCCCGCCCGAAGACGTGCAGGTCGCCCCGCTCGCCGAGGTGTTCGGCGTAATGGCGTGAGTGCGCGTCCTTGGCGTCGTCGAGGAGGCGCGTGGCGGCGTCCTTCCCGACCAGCCCCTCGACCAGCAGGGACGAGTCCTTGCCGATCGACCGGTGGATGCGCCAGCTGTCGACGGGGTGGCCGACGTCGGTGAAGGCCCGCGACCAGGCGTCGACGTGCGCGAAGTTCGAGTCCACCAGGGTGCCGTCGATGTCGAAGAGGACGGCGGTGGACGGAGGGGAGGACGTGGGGGAGGTCATCCCGCCACCCTGCCCCCGAACGAGCGAAGGTGCACGGACTGCACGAGATCGGCCCGGATCAAGACGACACCTGTTGCTCACGGGTCCCTGCGGGCGTACGTTCGCAGACGGGCTCGTCGACGAGCCCGACCGGCCCCGACGGTCGGCCCACGAACGAGGAAGGCACGCACCATGGCACGGTTCAGCGACAAGACGGCACTCGTCACCGGCGGAGGCAGCGGCATCGGCGCCGCGATCTCGCGCTCCCTGGCGGCCGAGGGGGCATCGGTGGTCGTCACCGACATCAAGCTCGACGCGGCGCAGGGCGTCGTCGACCAGATCGTCGCCGCGGGCGGCACGGCCGTGGCGTTCGAGCAGAACACCGCGAAGCCCGAGCAGTCCGAGGCGGCCGTCGAGTTCGCGAAGACGACCTACGGTGCCCTCCACCTCGCGGTCAACAACGCGGGCATCGGCGCCCCCGCCGCCGACATCGGCGAGTACGACATCGCCGCCTGGGACCGCGTCCGCTCGGTCGACCTCGACGGCGTCTTCTACGGCCTGCGTTACCAGCTGCCCGCGATGGTCGAGGCGGGCGGCGGGTCGATCGTCAACATGAGCTCGGTGCTCGGCTCGGTCGGCATCGCCCAGAACGCCGCCTACGTCGCGAGCAAGCACGCCCTGGTCGGCCTGACCAAGGTCGCCGCGCTCGAGTACTCGAAGCGCGGCGTCCGCACCAACGCGGTCGGCCCCGGCTTCATCGACACGCCCCTCGTCCGCGCCTCGCTCGAGGGCGACGCGCTCTCGTACCTCGAGTCGCAGCACGCGACCGGTCGCCTCGGGACCGACGCCGAGGTCTCGGCGCTCGTCCTCTTCCTGCTGAGCGACGAGGCGTCGTTCGTCACGGGCAGCTACCACCTCGTCGACGGCGGCTACTCGGCGCACTGACGACGGTCCCTCAGGAGGCGCGGTGCGGGGAGTCCTGCGCCGCGCCTCCGCTGCCGGTCCGCTTCAGCCCGGCTTCAGCGCGCTCCCGCCATGATGGGCACGACGCGCACCCGGCGCGACCGAGGGAGGCCCCGTGCGCGTGCTCGTCGTCGAGGACCAGGCGACCCTGGCCGAGGGTCTGCGGCTCGGGCTCGAGGCCGAGGGGATCGCGGTCGACGTCGCGGCGACCGGCACCGACGGGCTCTGGCGGACCCGTGAGGGCAGCTACGACGTGGTCGTCCTCGACATCATGCTGCCCGGCATGAGCGGCTACGCCGTGTGCCGGGCGATGCGCGAGGGAGGCGACTGGACCCCCGTCATCGTGTTGACCGCCAAGGACGGCGAGTGGGACCAGGTCGAGGCCCTCGACACCGGCGCCGACGACTACCTCACCAAGCCGTTCTCGTTCGCCGTCCTGCTCGCCCGGCTGCGCGCCCTCGTCCGCCGCGGTGCCCGTGAACGCCCCGTGGTGCTCGAGGCCGGCGACCTCCGCGTCGACCCCGCCTCGCGGACCGTCCACCGTGGCGACGTCGAGGTCGAGCTCACGAGCCGCGAGTTCGCGGTGCTCGAGTTCCTCATGCGTCACGCCGGCAGCGTCGTCACCAAGCGCGAGGTGCTCGACGGGGTCTGGAACGACGACTTCGAGGGCGACCCCAACATCGTCGAGGTGTACGTGCGTCACCTGCGCAACAAGGTCGACCGGCCGTTCGGCCGAGAAGCCATCGTCACGCTCCGGGGGGCGGGCTACCGTCTGGAGGCGCGGGGTGGCTGAGCGGGCCCCTCGCCGCCCGGCTCCAGGGCCCGGGCCGTCCGCCGGCACCGGGCCGCGGCGGGTGCGACGGGC
>NZ_JACYNS010000172.1:0-3274 GCF_014839405.1 Frigoribacterium sp. CFBP 13605
AGCAGCACGAGGCCCTCGCCGCGGCCCACGACGACGCCCTCGCCCAGGCCGCCGCCGACCACGCCCGCGAGCGCGACGCCCTGGGTGCCGAGCGTCAGGCCGCCCTCACCGAGGCGAAGCAGGCCCGCGACCTCGTGGCGTCCGGCCTCAAGTGGGAGGCCACCTCGCGCGACGACATCGCCGACGCCTGCCGCCAGCTGGGCGTGGACGCGGTGTTGCTGACCAACGTGGTCTTCGTTCCCGTGGCGACCGGCGCCTCCTCGCGGTTCGTCGCGCAGGTCGACCACGTCCTGCTCGCCGAGACCGGCGTGATGGTGATCGAGAACAAGGGCTGGAACGGCATCGTCTTCGACGGCCTGACCCCGAGCAGCGTGTTCCCGGCCTTCGCGGGCCTCTTCGACGAGAGCACCATGACGCCGCCGTTCGCACTGCAGGTCGTCAAGGACTCGCCCACCGTGCTGACCGTACGCACCCACCTCGGCCGCGAGGCCCCCGCGTCGCAGGTGCGGCGCCAGGCGCAGCGGCTGTCCGACCGGGTGCAGGCCGAGACCGGCGTCCGGCTCTGGTTCGACACCTGCGTCTTCTACTCGCACCGCGACGCGACGGTCTTCGCGACCGAGCGCGACGCCACCGACGGAGGCGCGGCCACGGCGATCGTGTCGCACCGGTCCCAGCTGGCGGGCGTCGTCCGCGAACTGACCTCGCGTCCGACGAAGAAGCTGTCCCGGGCACGGGTCGACGACCTCGCCCGGCTGTTCGCGTCGTACGGCGCCGACGTGCTGCGCTTCGGCGCCCACGCCCAGGAGGCGCGGGTCGCGTCGGTGCCGGAGGCCACGGCCCCCGAGGCGGCGGCCGCAGACTCCGAGCCGGAGGCCACGGCCACCACCACCGCCGCCGCCGCCTCCTCCGCCCAGGATGCCCAGGGGTCCGACCGGACCGAGTGAGTCAGGCGTCGCCTGCGGACGACGCCTCGCCCCCAGGAGGCACGGTGCCGGTTCCGCCCACACCGCGCCTCCCCGGGTCCGCGGCCCGTCGGCGGCACCCTGTAGCGTCGTCGGGAGACGAGACAAGACGACACCTGTGGTCGACGGGCGATCCAGGGGCGAGGGGACCGGCATGGGACGCGTGACGGAGGGCGCCGACGCGATCGGGCGGGCACTCAACACGGCCCTGCGACGCGTGCCCGTCGAGAAGGTGCCGCTGTTCCGGCAGTCGTTCATCGCCCTGCTGATCGCGCTGGCCGCGGTGCTCAGCTCCACCCTGCCCTGGCTGATCGTCACCGACGCGGTCACGATGTGGCTCGGCGTGGCGGTCGCCGTCGCGGCCCTGGCGTTCGCCGCCACGATGGCCCGCCACACCCGGCTCCGGCGATGGGAGCTGCTGGTGCCCGCGGCCGACTTCGTCGCCGTGGGGCTGCTGCGCTACGGCACGGGTGACCAGCGATCGGTCTTCCTGCCGATCGTGCTGCTCGCGGTCGTCTGGGTCGCGTCCTGGCCCGGTCGGCGCAACGTCCTGCTGCCCCTGGTCGGAACGTGCGTCACCCTGCTGTTGCCGTACCTGTTCACCGCGGACGGTCGGGGACCGAGCGAGTTGATCCGGCTGGCGTTCGCCCTGGTCGTCTACGCGACCGTCGCCGCGGCGGTCAACGAACTCGCCCGGCAGGCGAAGGCCCGACTCGAGCGGGCGCGGGCCCAGCAGCACGCCCTCGAGCGCGAGCTCAACCGGGCCGCCGTGGTGCAGCAGTCGCTGCTGCCGCCGGACGCCTCGACCCTGCCCGACGCCTTCGCGGTGTTCGGGGCCTGCGTGCCGGCCCGCGAGGTCGGCGGCGACTTCTTCGACTGGTACCCGACCTCGACCGGCATCGCCGTGACCGTCGGCGACGTCATGGGCAAGGGCGTCGGCGCGGGCATGATCGCGGCGGCGGTGCGCTCGGTGATCCGCAGCAGCGTCGACGACGGTGACCCGGCCGAGGCCTTCCACCGCGCCTCCGTGGGGTTGACGACGAGCGCGTACGACACCGAGACGCAGTTCACGACGTCGTTCCATGCGCGCATCGACGCCGACGGCGGCGTGCTCTGGGCCGACGCGGGGCACGGCCTGGCCTTCATCCGTCGGGCCTCGGGGGCCGTCGACCGCCTGAACTCGGCCGACCTGCCCATCGGGGTGGGCACCGGTTGGCACCGGCACCGCTCACAGCTCGACGACGGCGACGTGTTCGTCTGTGTCAGCGACGGCGTGCTCGACCTGTTCCCCGTCGAACTCGAGGCGCTGCACGACCTCGAGCGACTGCTCGCCGCGACGCCCGAGCCGGCGCGCATCGTCGAGGTCGTCGAGCGGCTCGCCCTCGAGCGCGACCGCAGCGACGACGTGACCGTGGTCGCGACGACGCTCGTGCCGACGTCGGTGCCGGCGCGTCCTTGAGCCCCGCGGCCTGGCATGCTGGCCCGATGACCCGCGCCCTGCTCATCGTCGACATCCAGCTGGACTACTTCCCCGGGGGCGCGTTCCCGCTCGTCGAGCCCGAGGCGGCCGCCGCTGCCGCCGGTGACGTGCTCGAGGCGTTCCGGGCGTCTGGTGAGCCCGTCGTCCACGTCTTCCACGTCTCGACGGGCGAGGGCGCGACGTTCTTCCGCCCCGGGACCGACGGCCTCGCGTTCCACCCGGCCGTCGAACCCCGCGACGGCGAGCTGGTGGTCGAGAAACACGAGCCGAACAGCTTCGTGGGCACAGGACTCGAGGCCAGCCTCCGCGAGCGCGACGTGACCGAACTCGTGATCGTCGGGATGATGAGCAGCATGTGCGTCGACTCGACCACGCGGGCCGCGCACGAGCTCGGTTTCGACTGCACCGTCGTCACCGACGCCTGCGCGGCCCCCGACCTCGTGCACGGCGGGACGACCGTCGCCGGCCGCGACGTGCACGCCGCCTTCATGGCCGCCCTCGACGGCAGCTTCGCGACCGTCGTCACGAGCGAGGCGCTGCTCGCCGCCTGAGCGCCCCGGGTGACGCGGGACACCGTGTGACGCTCCCGTCCGCCCCGCCCGGCGTCGGGACGCCGGACGCCGAGCACCGGGCGCCAGACGCCGGACGCCGGACGCCGGACGCCGAGCGCCGTTCCGTGCCGCTCCGGGTCTTCCCGCCACGAAGTGAACACCCCGCCATCTTTTTGCGTGGCGGGGTGTTCACTTCGTGGCGGGGTGGCGGGGTGGCGGGGTGGCGGGACGGCGGGACGGCCGGCCAGCGGTGCCGTGGCGGGACGGCGGGACGGGCGGAC
>NZ_JACYNS010000173.1:0-3253 GCF_014839405.1 Frigoribacterium sp. CFBP 13605
AAGCTCCTTGTCAGTTGGTCCCGGTGGGGATGTACTGGGTTCGCCACCGGGCCCGAAAAGGATTGGAACGCATCATCTTCGTTACCCGGCCGTGACCTCCACCGCCTCGTCGGCACCGGCGACCGGGCTCGGGGAACGTCGTGCGCGGGCCACCGCGAGCCCGCGTTGCGAGCTCCAGAAGTCGCGGACCGTCTCGCGGAGTTCGGACGCTCCGACGTCCGCTCCGAAGGCCAGCGACCCCGGCTCGAGGGCGATGCCGTCGGCCAGGGTGGGCAGGGCGACGGGGTCGAAGCCGATGGCGTCCACGAGGTCCGCGACGACGTCGAGTGCCTCTCGGTCGTCCGATGCCAGGGCGATCGCGCTCCGCTCGGGATGACCGGCGGGCAGTGCTCCCTCGTCGAGGTCGTGGTACCCCATGTGGTTGAAGCCCTTCACGACGCGTGACGCGGGCAGGTGCTGCTGGACGAGCTCGCTCGTCGAGGTCCGGACGTCCGAGAGGTCGTCGCGCAGGCCGTCCGTCTCCCACCAGTAGTTCATGGCGTCGACGACGACCTTGCCCGCCAGGGCGTCCACCGGCACCGAGTCGAGCTTGCCGAGCGGCAGGGCCAGGACGACGATGTCGGCCTCCCGTGCCGCGTCGGCCGACCAGACCGCGCGGGCCCCGGGGGCGATCACGTCGACGATGAGGCGGATGCGGGCAGGGTCTCCCGAGCCGGAGAGGAGGACGGGGTGGCCGGCGGCGTGGACGAGGCGGGCGAGGACGGTGCCGACCTTGCCCGCGCCGAGGATGCCGATGGTGGGTGCGGACGTCATGTGTCGTGCAACGCACGAGGGCGTCCGGCGATTCCGGACGCGGCGATGCATCGCAGGCCCCTGAACCAGGTCTGCGGTGCACCGTCGGTGAGGAGTCGCTCAGGAGCGAGCGACGGAGGTGACCGTCAGGCGCGGGCCGTCCGGCGGCGGGCCGCCACGAGCAGGCCGAGCCCGGCGAGCAGCGCCAGCAGTCCGCCCAGGAGCGGGGCCGTCGCGTCACCGCCGGTGAAGGCCAGCGACGAGTCGGCGGCGAGGGCCGAGGAGGCGCTGGTCCCCGAGGCGAGGACGCTGCGGTCGGCCGCCGCGGCGGTCACGAGCACGGTGCCGGTGGTGCCGGTCGTGCCGTCGACGCCGGGGGTGCCGTCGGTGCCGGGCGTGGTGGTGCCGCCGTCACCCGGGGTGGCGGGCGTCGTCGGGTCGGTCGGCTCGAACGGCTCGGCCGGGTCGACGGGGATCGTCGGGTCGGTCGGGTCGGTCGGGTCGGTCGGCGTGGTCGGGACGGTCGGCGTGGTCGGGACGGTCGGCGTGGTGCCGGTCGTCCCCTCCGTGGTGTCGCTGTCGCCGATCACCGAGACGGCGTTGCCGCCCACGGTCACGGGCAGCCCCACCGACGGCACGACCTGCGTGCCCCCGAGGATGCCGTCGTCACCACTGGTGCTGCCACCGGTCGAACCCGTACCGGTGCCGGTGGTGCCGGTGCCCGTCGTGGTGCCCGTGCTGCTGCTGTCGCCGACCACCGAGACGGCGTTGCCGCCCACGGTCACGGGCAACCCCACCGACGGCACGACCTGCGTGCCCCCGAGGATGCCGTCGTCACCACTCGTGGTGCCGCCGGTCGAACCCGTACCGGCGCCGGTGGTGCCGGTGCCGGTGGTGCCGGTGCCGGTGGTGCCGGTGCCGGTGCTGCTGCTGTCGCCGATGACCGAGATCGCGTTGCCACCGACCGTGACCGGGGTGGTCACCGTCGGGATCACCTGCGTGCCCCCGGCGACGGAGTCGTCACCGCTGGTGGCGGCGCCACCCGTGGTCGGACCCGTGCCGGCGCCGGTGGTGCCGGTGCCCGTCGTGGTGCCCGTGCTGCTGCTGTCGCCGACCACCGAGACGGCGTTGCCGCCCACGGTCACGGGCAGCCCCACCGACGGCACGACCTGCGTGCCCCCGAGGATGCCGTCGTCACCACTGGTGGTGCCGGTGGCCGAGCCGGTGGGGCCGGCGCCGGTCGCGCCTCCTGCGGGGGTGCCGGTCGTGGTGCCGGTGCTCGACGAGTCGCCCAGCACCGAGATCGCGTTGCCACCGACCGTGACCGGCAGGGTCACGTCGACGAGGGCCTGGGTGCCCGAGCCGATCGCGTCGTCGCCCGACGTGGCGGCAGGTGCTGCCGGTGCCGGTGCCGCGGGGGCCGCGGCCTGGGCGGGAGCGGCCGTGCCGGCCGAGTCGCCCAGCACCGAGACCGCGTTGCCACCGACGCTGACCGGCACGTCGATCGAGACGATGCCCTGGCTGCCCGAGAGCACGCCCGAGTCGCCGCTCGTCGTCGTGACGGGCGCGGCGGGCGCGGCGGGTGCGGCGGCCGGAGCGGCGGGGGCGGCGGCCGGAGCGGCGGGTGCCGCAGCCGGGGCGGCAGGCGCCGCAGGGGCCGGCGCGGTGCTGCTCGAGTCGCCGAGGACGCTGACCGCGTTGCCGAGGGCCGAGACCGGAGCCTCGACGACGGCGCCGACCTGGGTGCCCGAGAGCAGCCCGTCGTCGCCGGTGGTGGTCGCCGCGTTCGCGGCGGTGGTTCCGAGGGCCCAGATGCCCCCGATGAAGAGCGCTCCCATGAGCCCTCTCGAGACGTACGTGTTCATGGTCTTCTCCAAGAGATGAGGTGTGTGGTGCCGCGGGGTCGCGGCGGGGTCGCTGATGTCGCCGGCAGCCGGGAGGCTGCAGGGGCGACGCGACCGGCCTCAGTCGGGGGAAGAGTCGGTGTCGTACGCAGGCGTCGACGGGAGGTCGTCGTCGCCGTCCGCGGACCCCGCCGAGACGGCGAGTCCGGGAAGCAGGGAGGCGCGGGTCGCGTCGAGCGCGACGGCACCGCCGGCCGCTCCGCCGCCCGAGGCCTGACCGTTCGCGCTTCCGCCGGTGCCCGAGGGCAGGGCGGGCGTGCCGTGGTCGTCACCGGCAGGAAGCGGTGCGGGGCCGGGGGTGGGCGCCAGGGGTGCGCTGGTCCTGTCGGCGGACGAGGACGGACCCGAGGCGATCTGCGCCCGTAGGATGCCGACCGCGTCGGTCGATGCGGTCGTGCCGGACAAGTCGGACGCGTCGGCCACCGCGGCGACGGCGAGCTCGTCCGAGGCGACGACTCCGAGGCCGTCGGCTCCGTCGACGTCCGCGTCCGCCCCGGCGGGCACGTCGCCCGCGGGGACCGTCACGCCCGGTCGGGGCGTGACGCCTCCGGGCACGA
>NZ_JACYNS010000174.1:0-3148 GCF_014839405.1 Frigoribacterium sp. CFBP 13605
GGCCTCGGGGCCTCCGTCGAGGCCGGGGCGTCCGACGGCGGTGCCGACGGCGACGGCGTCGACGGCTCCGGTCCGGTCGGTCCGGCCGAGGGGGCGATGGCCGAGTCGGTCCGGGCCGCGCTGGCGGCGACCTCGTGGCCGACGCTGACCCCCGACCCGGGCGACACCATGCCGTTCGGGGCGAACAACGACTGCGGTCGCGTCGATCTGCTCCTGCCGCGCGCCGAGTGCACCTTCGGCACCGGCGACAAGACGGTCGTCCTCGTGGGGGACTCGACGGCCGCCGCCGAGCTGGACGCCGTGGTCGAGATCGTCGAATCGGACGACAGCGGGTGGCGTCTGGTCGCGCTTCCCCTGTTCGGTTGCCCGTTCGTCGATCTCGCGGTCGCCCAGAATTCCGACCCCGAGAGCTGCACCACCCACCAGGCCGACGCCGTCCGGACGATCGTCGAGACGGCACCCGACCTGCTCGTCGTCACGAACTCCTTCGTCCCGTTCGAACACGCCGACACCGGCGCACCCGTCACGCCGCGCGAGTACGCCGAGGCACTGCAGCGCCAGCTCGAGTCGGTGGGCGGCGCGGCGACGCGCACCGTGTTCGTCACGCCCCCGCCGGCACACCGGTCGCTCGACGACTGCTACCGCCCGGGCGGCTCGCCCGTCGACTGCATCTCGTCCGTGTCGGCGGATCACGCCGCCAACCTCGTCGAGACGCAGAAGACGATGAGCGCCCTGGGCGGTTCCCTCGTCGACACGTCGCGGTTCCTCTGCGTCGACGGGCTCTGCCCCGCCTTCGTCGACGACGTGCCCGTCAAGCGGGACTTCACCCACTACACGGGGGCGTTCGACGCCAAGCTCGCCCCCGTGCTGCGCGAACTCGTCTTCGAAGCCGAGGCCGAGGCCGAGGCCGAGGGCGAGGGCGACCCGGCCGCCTGACGCCCGGACGAGCACGGGCCGCCGGTCCGCCGGTCCGCCGGTCCGCCGGGCCGCTGGTCCGCCGGGCCGCCGGGCCGCCGGGTCGACGCGCGGCCGGGTCGGCGAGTCCCTCGAACGGGAGGCGGGATCGTGACCCCGTCGTGACCGGTCGCCGCCTATCGTTGCCAGGTGACCCACAGCCCTCGACGCCGTCCCGCTCGTCGATCGACCCGTGCCGTGGGTGGGGCAGCGCTCGCCGCGGTCCTCGTGTTCGCACCGGTCACGGCCGTCGCCGCGGACGCCCCGGCGACCGCCGCCTCGTCACCGGCCCCGACCGCCTCCGCGTCACCGGCCCCGACCGTCTCTTCGTCACCGGCCCTCGCGGCCGACGTGCCCGAGCTCTCCGCGCCCGCCTCGAGCGCGACGCCTGCCGCAGCCCCCGCCGCGGCTGCCGTCGATGCCATGAACTACGTCGTCAACGCGGTGCCGGGCGCCGTCACGACCGAGGCGGCCTCGGCCGCGGTGGTCGCCGCGGGCGGTACCGTCCTCGCCCGGTGGGACGAGATCGGGGTGGTGACGGCACGGTCGACCGCCGCCGGTTTCGTCGACCGGGTCCGCGCCTCCTCGTCCGTCGAGTCGGCCGGTCCGACCCGGACGGCCGCCGTCCGTGCGACGCCCGACGCCGACACGGGTGGCGACGCCGGGTCCGCTGCCGTCCCGTCGACGGGAGTGCAGGCGACCGGTCTGGCCGAGCGGGTCGCCGACGTCGCCGATCCCGGCGAGGAGCGTCGGTGGAACGACCAGGCCGTCCACGCCGCCGAGGCGCGCGCGGTGCAGCCCGGGAGCCCCGACGTGCTGGTCGGAGTGCTCGACAGCGGCATCGACGCGACGCACCCCGACCTCGTCTCGCAGGTCGACCCGGCCGCCTCCGTGGGCTGCAGCGTGGACGGCGTCGCCGACACCGACCCCGCCGCCTGGGCGCCGTCGTCCGACGCCGCGACGAGCACCCGCGAGCACGGCACGCACGTGGCGGGCATCATCGCCGCGGCCGGCGACGGCAGGGGTGTCGTCGGGGTCGCCCCGGGCGTGCGGCTGGCCAGCGTCAAGGTCGTCGACGCGGACGGCTTCATCTACCCCGAGTACGCGATCTGCGGTTACATGTGGGCGGCGCAGCAGCAGATGGACGTGACGAACGCGAGCTTCTTCGTCGACCCGTGGGCCGCCTGGTGCTCGGCCGACCCCGACCAGGCCCCGGCCCTCGACGCGGTCGCGCGGGCGGTCGCCTGGTCCCAGCACGAGGGCGTCCTCGACGTGGCGGCCGCCGGCAACGCCACGGTCGGTGCCGTCGCCGTCGACCTCGCCCACAAGACCGCCGACTCGCTCAGCCCGAACGACTCGACCCCGCAGCCGGGGCGCGACGTCTCGCAGGGGTGCTCGCAGCTGCCCGCCGAGGTCGACGGCGTCGTCACCGTCTCGTCGGCCCAGCAGGGCGGCAGCTCGATCGAGAAGTCCCGGTTCTCGAACTACGGTGCGGGCGTCGTGGACCTGACGGCCCCCGGGGCCGCCGTGCTCAGCACGGTCCCCGGTGGCGGGTTCGCCGCCCTCAGCGGGACCTCGATGGCGGCTCCGCACGTCGCCGGGGTCGCGGCCCTGCTGGCGAGCGTGCACCCGGGCGCGACCCCGGCCGAACTGCGGGACCTGCTCGCCCGGCAGGCCGGCGGCGAGACTCCCTCCGAGTACTTCGGGGCCGGCATGGTCGACGCCTTCGCGGCCGTGACCGAAGACCGGGGACGCGGGGCGGTCGCCGTCGCCCCCGACGGCGTGCTGCAGGCGGGCGCGGCGGCCACCCTGCGGGGCGCCGGCTTCGTGCCCGGTGAGACGGTCCGGGCCGAGGGCGACGCGTTCGACGACTCGACGTCGACCGTCGCCGATCAGCGTGGCCGGGTCCAGCTGCCCGTCCGGCTCTCGCCCGGCACCCCGACGGGTCCCCTGTCGTTCTCCGTGGTCGGGTCGTCGGGCTCGAGCGCGGTCGTCGACGTCGAGGTGCAGGAGGCGCTGGCCGGCCCGGTCGTCACCTCACCGGCCGACGGCGACCGTCTGCCCTCGGGGCAGGCCGTGGTCGTCGAGGGCACTTCGATCGACTCCGCCCGCGTCGCCGTCACCGTCGAGCCCGCCGGGAGCCCGCCCGCCGGGGACCTGCCCGCCGGGGACCTGCCCGCGACGGCCCGGGCCT
>NZ_JACYNS010000175.1:0-3111 GCF_014839405.1 Frigoribacterium sp. CFBP 13605
CGCCCGGCTGCTTGTCCGCGCGTCGACGGGCCGCGCCGCCCGCTGACCCCGCTGACCCCGCGGCGCCCCGCGCCGCCTCAGAGATCGCTCGGCGCCCGGGCGTCGAGGACGCACCACGCTCGCGTCGTCGAACCACGTCCCGGGGTGGTTCGACGACGCGAGCGTGGTGCGCCCTGCGGCGGGAGCCCGATGGGTGCTCGTCGGGCGTCCGGTCAGGAGGCGCGGGTCGGGAGATCGCGCCGGGAGGGGTTCCGGCGCGGCGGCGGACGTGCTAGCTTCTCGATCTACCGAAACGTTTCGGTAGACGAGTGAGATCGCACACGACGAAGTGGGTGCCCCGATGACGACCGCCAGTGACACGACGAGCACCGAGGCGAGCGCCGACACCGGGCCCGACACGACGCGCGTCGACACCGGGCCCGACACGACGTGCGCCGACACCGGGGCCGACACGACGCGCGCCGACACCGGGCCCGACGCCGACGCGGCCCGCGCCGCCTCGAAGCCGTACCTCGTCCCGCTGACCCGGGAGCGCCTCCGGACGGTCCTCGACGAGGCCCTCGTCCACCGCAACGAGCTCACCGGCGCCCTCTCGCAGCTGACCTTCTCGAGCCCCGCCGCCTACGAGCCGGGCCGCCCCGACTGGGCGGTCGGCCCCTTCACCGCCGACCCGGCGTTCACCTTCACGCTGGACGGCCAGTGGCCCGACCCCGACGGACTCGGCTGGACGAGCGAGTCGCTCTACAACCCCAGCCTCATCGAGCACGACGGCACGCTGCACCTGTTCTACCGGGCCTCGCCCCGCAAGGAGAGCCTCGGCAGCCGCATCGGCCACGCCACCCTCGCCCTCACCCCCGACGGCGAACCCGCACCCGGCGCCGCCTGGGTCGACGACCCGGCCAACCCGGTCGTCCGTCCCACCCTCGACGACGAACTGCTCGGCACCGAGGACCCCAAGGTCTACCGCGCCGAGGGGCGCTTCTGGCTGTTCTACAACGGCGTCTTCCCGATCACCGAGGAGGCGCGGGTCGCGCACCCGAGCCCCGGTTACCCCGTCCAGGCGGTCGGCATCGACCTGCTGGTCGCCGTCAGCGACGACCTCGTCTCCTGGCAGAAGCTCGGCCCGATCGCCGACCACGAGCAGACGCGGCTCTGGGCCAAGGGCGCCGTGATCCCGCGCGACGAGCACGGGAACGCGGTCCGCCTCGGCGGCAACGGCAGCGGCAGCGGCAGCCACGACGACGGGGACTACCTCATGTTCGTCAGCGAGGGCTTCGACGGCGTGCTGCACGTCGGCCGCTCGGACGACCTGCGCCACTGGACCTTCGAGCCCGTGCCGTACCTCGACCTGTCGGGCGTCGGCGGCCACCTGCACGAGGTCGCCGCCGCGATCGTCACGGGCGACGGCCGACTCGTGCTGGACGTCTTCCACGACGTCGACGGGGTCTTCGCGGCGAGCCAGGCGCTCTACGACGTCGGGCGTCCGGTCGACCAGCTCGCCCTCACGTCCGGCGGGTCGCTCAGCTGGGGCGGCCTGCAGCAGATCGGCGGTCGCTGGACCTTCGCCCAGGGCTGGGACGCCCCCGTCGGCCACCGTGACCTGTACTTCTACCGCACCGACCCGCACGCCCCGGCACCGCAGACCACCCCCTAGCCACACCCGCAGCACCACCCACCCAAGGAGAACACCGTGCAACGACGCACACGCTTCACCCGCCGCGCGACCCTCGGCGCGACCGTCCTGGTCGCCGCCCTCGGCCTGACCGCCTGCTCCGGCGGCGGCGGTGCCTCGAGCGACGCCCTCACCGCCAAGGGCCCCATCACCATCTGGTACTCGAACAACGAGCAGGAGGTGACCTGGGGCAAGGCCATGGTCGAGGCCTGGAACGCCGACCACCCCGACGAGCAGGTCAAGGGGCAGGAGATCCCCGCCGGCAAGTCGAGCGAAGAGGTCATCGGCGCCGCCATCACGGCCGGCAACGCCCCCTGCCTCGTCTACAACACGGCCCCCAGCGCGGTCGGTCAGTTCCAGAAGCAGGGCGGCCTGGTCGACCTGTCGAGCTTCGACGACGGCGCGAGCTACATCGAGGAGCGCAGTGGCGACCTCGCGAAGCAGTACCAGGACGCCGACGGCAAGTACTACCAGCTGCCCTGGAAGTCGAACCCGGTGATGATCTTCTACAACAAGGACCTCTTCACGAAGGCCGGCCTCGACGCCGAGAACCCCGACCTGTCGACCTACGACGACTTCCTCGCGACGTCGAAGACCCTGGTCGACGCCGGCGTCTCGAAGTACGCCATCCACCCGGCGCCGACGAGCGAGTTCTTCCAGTCGCAGTTCGACTTCATGCCGCTCTACGCGGCCGAGACGGGCGGCACCGGCCTCGTCGAGGACGGCAAGGCGACCTTCGCCGACACCGCCGGCGAGGACGTGGCGACCTTCTGGCGCTCGCTCTACGAGCAGGGGCTGGCCGGCCAGGAGCAGTACACGGGCGACTCGTTCGCCGACGGCGAGGCCGCGATGTCGATCGTCGGGCCGTGGGCCGTGTCGGTCTACGAGGACGTCAACTGGGGTGCCGTGCCCGTCCCGACCAAGGACGGCACGAGCGCCGACGAGACCTACACGTTCAGCGACGCGAAGAACGTCGGCATGTACACGGCCTGCGAGAACCAGGGCACGGCGTGGGACTTCCTGAAGTTCTCCACCAGCAGCGACCAGGACCGCGCCCTGCTCGAGACGACGGGCCAGATGCCGATCCGCACCGACCTGGCCTCGACCTACTCCGACTACTTCGACGCGAACCCCTCGTACGCGCTCTTCGGTGACCAGGCGGCCCGCACGGTCGAGGTGCCGGCCGGCCCGAACACCGTCGCCGAGTTGCAGGCCTTCCGCGACGCGTGGTCGAGCAGCGTGATCTTCGGCAAGGGCGACGTCGACTCGTCGCTCAAGGACGCCGCGGACAAGATCGACGAGCTCGCGGCGCAGGGCTGATCGTGTCCACCGTGCACGAGGCGGCGGCAGCGTCGCCGACCGCCGGACGAGCCGAGGAGGCGCACCGCGCCTCCTCGGGGGGTCCCGGCTCCGGGCACCGGGCGGGCCGTCGCCGCGAC
>NZ_JACYNS010000176.1:0-3071 GCF_014839405.1 Frigoribacterium sp. CFBP 13605
CGGCGACGTCGCGTTCGAGTTCGGCGCGCTGGGCCGCGACGTCGTCGGCCAGCTCGGCGCGGGCGGCCGTGATCTCGCGGTCGAGTTCGGCGCGGCGGGCACCGACCTCGGCGTCGAGGTCGGCGCGGGTGGTCTCGTCGAGGCGGGCCAGCTCGGCGCGGACGGTGACGCCCTCGCGCTCGAGGTCGGCGCGCTGCCGCCCGGAGTCGCTCTCGAAGACGGCTCGGGCCTCGCGCGTGTCGGCGGCGAGGGTGTCGGCCTCGTCGCGGGCCTCGGCGAGGTCGCGGGCGACGGCGGCCCGCTGCTCGGCGACCTCGTGCTCGACCTCGGCACGCAGCGCGGCTGCTTCGCGTCGAGCCGTCGAGACGTTCTGGGCCGCCTCGGTGGCGGCCGAGCCGCGGATCGAGATGGCGTCGCGCTGGGCCTCTTGCAGCAGGTCGCGTGCTTCGGCCTTGGCGCGTGCGACCAGACGGTCGGCGTCGGCGGTGGACTCGGCGACCTGCGCCGCGGCGCGGCCCCGGGCGTCGTCGAGCACGGACGTGGCCCGTTCGCTCGCGTCGTCCAGCAGGCGCTTCGCCTCGGCCGTCGAGGACGAGCGCAGGGCCTCGGCGTCGATGTCGGCCTGGCTGATCACCAGGGTGGACTGCTGTTCGGCCAGACGCAGGGTCTGCTCGAGCTTGCTGCCGAGACCGGAGTACGTGGGGGTGCCGGCCTCTTCGAGCTCGGCACGGATCTCGTCCACCCGCTGCTGGAGGAACGCGACCTCGCTCGCCCGGTCGGCCCGGTCGGCGTTGGCCTTGATGAGCTCCCGCCGCAGGTCGCCGAGCACCCGGTCGACCTCGTCCTTGCGGTAGCCCCGGAGTTCGATGCCGAAATCGGCTTCGTCAGCAGCCACGGTGTCTCCTTCGATGCAGGGTTCGGACCAGGGGAGCGCGGCCCGCGACACGATGCTAGTGGGAGGCCCTCGACGGACCCCGATCCACGGGTTAGGTGCCTCTCAGCCTCGTCGGATACGCTGAGCCGTCTTAAATTCTGCTGCCGCGCCCGGCCCCCTGGCCAGGCTCGTGCGAGGCCCGTCGTCGACCACGACGGTTCCTGGCGCCCCGACCGGGATGGTGGCTCGGAGGGAGAGAAACGTGCGTTTCATCGTCGCAGTCGTCGTCGTCGTCCTGGCGGCGGTGATGGTGGCGTTGGGCTTCGCCCAGCGCACCGTCTTCGCACCGCCGCCGAGCGTGTCGTCCCAGGTCGACACCGCCGACTCCGACGCGACCGTCACGGTCGTCCCGGCCTCGGCGCTGCACGGCCGCGACGGGCGTCAGACGGTCTCGGTGTCGGGCGGCGACACCGCCTTCGCCGCCTACGGCCGCACGTCGGACGTCCTCGGGTGGGTCGGCGACGCCAGCTACAACGAGGTCGAGTACGACGAGGCGTCCGGTCGGCTCGTCAGCCGCACGATCGCGGGCGACACCACCGAGGTGCCCGACCCGACCGACTCCGACCTCTGGTTCGACCAGTTCGCGGGCAACGACCTCACCTTCTCGCTCGACGCGCCCGACGACGTCTCCCTCGTCATCGTCTCGGACGGCACTCAGCCCGCCCCGTCCGACGTCCGCATCACCTGGCCGCTCTCGACCGCGACGCCCCTGGCCGGGCCGCTGATCGTCGGTGGGCTCGTGGTCCTGCTGATCGGCATCGGCCTGTACGTCTGGGCGATCCTGCACCACCGCCGGACGCGCGGCCCCCGTCGGCGCTCGGGTGACGGGAAACGACCCCGCCTGTCGCGTCGGGCCGGTCGCAAGGCGGTCAAGGCGCTCGACGCCGCCGGCACCGAGACCCTGGCGCCCGGCCGTGGTCGTGCCCGCGGCATCCGTCGGTTCGTCGCCGTGGCGCCGATCGTGCTGGTCTCCTCGCTCGCCCTGTCGGCGTGCACCGCCGACTACTGGCCGCAGCAGGCGCCGGCGGCGGGTTCCGACTCGTCCACCCCGACCCCGACGCCCACCTCGACCGACGGCACGGACTCCGGCGACCAGGGCAACGCGCTGCAGCCCCCGGTGATCAGCGTTGCCCAGGCCAAGCGCATCGTCGAACGCATCTCGGCCACGGCGACCGAGGCCGACGCCTCGCTGAACGCCGACCTCGCCGCCACCCGTTTCACGGGTCCGGCCCTCGAGCAGCGTCAGGCGAACTACACGATCCGTTCCAAGGACGCCGCCGCCGCCGCGCCCCTGGCGATCCCCACCGGCACCGTCACGCTGACGCTGCCGCAGCAGGCCGACTCGTGGCCGCGCTCGGCGTTCGTCGTCGTGCAGGACGCCGACGCGAGCGTGGCGCCCGTCGCCCTCACCCTCGAGCAAGAGAGCGCCCGCGACCCGTACAAGGTCGAGTACGCGGTCAGCCTGCAGACGCAGACCCCGTTGACCGTCGCCCCCGCCTCGATCGGCGCCGCCCGGCTCTCGCCCGACGTCAAGCTGCTCACGCTGCAGCCCGACCAGCTGGCCGAGGCCTACGGCGACATCCTGCGCAACGGCGACGAGAGCCAGTACGCCGCCCAGTTCCAGACCGAGGGCGACACGCTGCGCGAGAAGATCGGCAAGGCCTACAAGGACGCGAAGCGTGCGGCCCTGCCCACCACGGCGTCCATCGACTACACGTCCCAGGCCGACGACGAGACCCCCGTCGCCTTCGCCACGAACGACGCCGGTGCCATCGTCTCGGTCGCGCTGAACGAGATCGAGACCGTCAAGCCGACGGCCACGGGTGCCAAGGTCAATCCCGAGGGCACCGTCAAGACCCTGCTGGGGCTCGACGAGTCGTCGAAGGGCATCGAGGCGACCTACGGCGTCGAGCTCTTGTTCTCCGTCCCGCCCGTCGGCAGCGACGACCCCATCGTCCTGCTCGGTTTCAGCCAGGCCCTCACCTCTGCCAAGGAGCTGCCATGACCAACCTCCCTCCCGTCCCCGCCGGTCTCCGCGGCGCCGTCGACCTCTCGTCGCTCGTCAACCGTCCGCCGGCCCCCGCCCCGGCGGGTCCGTCCGCGGGGGCGCCCGTCGACGGCGCGCCCGCGGGAGGCG
>NZ_JACYNS010000177.1:0-3025 GCF_014839405.1 Frigoribacterium sp. CFBP 13605
CGCCCTGCTCGACGGGGTCGGCGATCCCGGTGGACCCCGCCTCGTGCTCACGCACGGGGCGGGGTTTTTCCGTTTGCGCTTCCGCCTCGCGCCGCATGCCCCCCGCTCTGCACCTGCGGTCCGACCAGCCGTGAACCCGGTTTCGAACGATCCACCCCGATTCTTCTGGGTGCATCGTTCGAAACCGGGTTCTTCGCGTGTAGTCGGACCTCGCGCTCAGGGGGTGCGGCGGCGGCGACCGGCGGAAGGCTCGGGAGGCGCGGTGGGCGGCCACGGGTCGGGCTCGGCCGTGCTGCGGGCGATGAGCGCGCGGACGTCGGCGTCGTGCTGCAGCGTCCACGCCACGGCCGAGTTCAGCGACGACGCCGTGTGCAACCAGGGCCGACGCCCGCCCTCGTCGCGGCAGTGGGCGTAGACGTCGAACGCGAAGCCGCCCGTGACCGGCCGCTGGCGCACGTAGCCGAGCGGAGCCGCCTCGCCCTGCCGGATCAGCCACAGCCCCTGCCCGCCCGGGATCGGCGGGATCGCGCACGGGTGCTCGGCCGGCGGCTTGCGCAGTGCCGCCCGCGCGTTCTCGAACTTCGTCTGCACGCCCATGTCGGCGACCGTAGGCGCGACCACCGACGCCCGCCGTACGACGAAAGTCGTACGGCAGGTCCCGACTCCTGCACCCGGTGCCGCGGCGGCGCAGCCGCGAGCGTAGAGGCATGATCACGACACCGACCCGAGAAGCCCCTCCGTCCCGCCGGCGCCACCCGCGCCTCCTCGTCCGCACGACCCGCACGACCCGTCTCGCCGCCGCCGCGGCCGTCGTCGCCCTGGGCGTCACGCTCGCCGGGTGCGCGTCCGGGGCGACGGGCGCGACCGCCGACCCCGCGCCTCCTGCACCGCCTCAGCACCAGCCCGGCGGTCACTCGCTCACCAAGGACGACGTCGACACGTGGCTCGACGGCGCCGTCGGATCGGCCCTGCAGACGACCGGCATCCCGGGGGCGACCGTCTCGGTCGTCGCCGACGGGAAGGTGCTGACCGCCCGCGGCTACGGCATGGCCGACACCGGCACCGGCGAGACCGACGCGAGCCGGGTCGACCCCGAGCGCACGCTGTTCCGCGTCGGCTCGGTGTCGAAGGTGGTCTCGGCCACCGCGATCATGCAGCTCGTCGAGAAGGGCGACCTCGACCTCGACGCCGACGTGCAGCAGTACCTCGACTTCGACCTCGACACCCCGAAGGGCGCCGTCACCCTGCGGCACCTGCTCACCCACACGGCCGGCTTCGAGGAGGTCATCGCGGGGCTGATCGGCACGCCCGGCAGCGAGAAGACGCTGCGCGAGGCCGTCTCGGAGGCGCCTCCCGCCCAGGTGTTCACGCCCGGCACCACCCCGGCGTACTCCAACTACGGAGCCACCCTGGCCGGGTACGTCGCCGAACGCGTCAGCGGCGTCCCGTTCGCCGACCTGCTGCAGCAGGACGTCTTCGACCGTGCCGGCATGACCTCGTCGTCGTTCGCCCAGCCGCTTCCCGCCGACCTCGACGCCCGACTGGCGCACGGCTACCCGGACGACTCGAAGCCCGCCGTCGCCACCGAGGTCGTCAACGCGGCCCCGGCCGGTGCGATGTCGGCCACCGCGACCGACATGGCCCGCTTCATGCTCGCCCAGCTGGGCGACCTGCCGGACGACCAGGCGCTGCTGCAGCCCGACACGCTCGCCGAGATGCACCGTCCCGCCCTCGACGCCGACGACCTCGGCACGCTCGTGGCCGGCCAGCGCATGGACCTCGCGTTCTTCGACGACAGCACGCCCGGCCTGGCCGCCTTCGGCCACGACGGCGACACGCAGGTCTTCCACTCGGCGATGCGGATGTTCCCCGAGCACGACACCGGCATCTTCCTCAGCATGAACGGCAGCGGACGATCGGCCACGGCCTCGCTCGACCTGCGCACCACGGTGCTGCAGGGGTTCGCCGACCGGTACCTGCGTGACGCGGCGACCGTCGGCTCGGCCGACACGGCCGACCCGGCCGACGCGGCCAGCCGAGGAGGCGCGGGCACGGTCGACGGCGACGCCTCCGACGGCCCCGTGGCCGCCGACCTGGCCGGCACGTACCTCTCGTCGCGCTCCCCCGTCACCAACCCCGGCGCCCTGCTCGCCCTGAGCGGTCAGACCACGATCGTCCCCCGCTCCGACGGCACGGTCGCCGTCACGCCGAAACCCCTCGGCATGTCCACCGGCGTCTACGAGAAGGTCGGGACCGACCTGTGGCGCGAGGTCGGCGGGGACGCCCTGCTCGCGACGCGGACCACCGACACCGAGGGGGACGCGACCGTCGAGGCGATCTCGTGGGGCGCCTCCTTCACCATGCTGCGGGCGCAGCCCTGGCAGGCGGCGTCGGCCGTGCTGCCGAGCGTGGTCCTGGCCGTCGTGGTGCTGCTCGCCTCGATGATCGTCTGGCCCTCCACCGCCCTCGCCGGCGTGGGACGTCGCCGTCGGGACCTCCGGGCCGGCCTGTCGACCGGGTCGGCGGCCACCGCCCCGCGTCGCCGCGACCGCACCCTGTTGCTGTCGCGTCTGGGACAGGCGACGACGCTGTTGGCCCTCGTCGGCTGGGCGGTCGTCGCGGTGCAGGCCATGTCGTTCGCCGAGGTGTCGGCCGTCACCCTGCGGGTCCTGCAAGGGCTGCAGCTGCTCGGCGTCGTCGCGATCGTGCCGGCCGCCCTGGTCGCCTGGCGCGCCGTGCGCGACCGTCGCGGCTGGGCCGTCGTGACCGGACGCGTGCTCGTCCTCGCGTCGCTCGTCGTGCTCGCCGGCTTCGCCTTCGGCTTCCGCCTCATCGCCCCGAGCGTGAGCTTCTGATGACCCGCCCCCAGCGCGACACCCGGGCCGACGGTGCACAGCCGTCGTCGGCCCTGGGCCGGGAGGCCCGCGGCACCTGGCATGCTCGGACGGTGACCACGACCCCCGACACCTCGCCCGCTCCGGGCGGTCCGCGCGGCCACGCCGGTTCGGCCGGGCAGGCCGGGCAG
>NZ_JACYNS010000178.1:0-2740 GCF_014839405.1 Frigoribacterium sp. CFBP 13605
GCCGCCGACCTGCGCGCCCTGGGTGGCGGGGTCCGCGGTCGTGGCGACCCGCGCCTCCTCGGCGGTGCGGTGTCCGGTGCCGCCCTCGCCGCTGTCGGCGGGCGGGGTCCGGTCGCGTGCGGGGCTCAAGAGTTGGCCTTCCGTCGGGTGCGCAGCCTCGGGTCGAGGGCGAGCGCGATGAGGTCGGCGGCGAGGTTGCACACCACGTAGACGAGGGCGCTGACGACCGCGATCGCCTGGATCGTCGGCAGGTCGCGGTTGAAGACGGACTCGAGCATGAGCTTGCCCATGCCCGGGTAGTTGAAGACGTTCTCGACGACCACGACGCCGCCGAGCAGCCAGGCGACGTTCAGCGCGACGACGTTGAGCGTCGGCAGCAGGGCGCTCGGGACGGCGTGACGCCAGACCACCTGACGCGTCGACAGGCCCTTGAGCTCGGCCGTCGTGACGAACTCGCTCGCCATCACGTCGATCGTCGACGAGCGGGCGGTCCGCACGATGTAGGCGGCCATGGCGAGGGTCAGCACGATGACGGGCAGCCAGATGCTGGGCAGCAGTTCGGCGACCGTCGCGTCCTGGCCGCGCAGCACGACCGCCGGGAAGATCGGCAGCGCGATGGCGAACAGCAGCACGAGCACCGTGGCGACCATGAACTCGGGGACGCTCATGACGACCAGGCTGATCAGCGAGATCGCGTGGTCGCTCGGACGGCCGCGGCGCACCCCGGCGATGACGCCGAGGGTCAGCGACAGGGTGACGCCGACGATCATGGCGGGCAGAGCGATCAGCATGCTGTTGCGGAAGGCGATCAGCAGGTCGGGACCGACCGGCAGGCCGCTGACCAGCGAGACGCCGAAGTCGCCGTGCGCCGCACCGAGCAACCACTGGCCGTAGCGGACCCAGACGTTCTGGTCGAGGCCGAGCGTCTCGCGCAGGGCGGCGACGGCGTCGGGGGTGGCGTCCTGGCCGAGCAGTTGCTGCGCGACGTCGCCGGGGAGGGCCTGCACGGCGAAGAACACGAAGAACGAGGCGAGCAGCACGGTGAGGAGGGCCGTGCCGACGCGGCGGGCGACGACGATCAGGGTCGCGGCGAGCGGGGACGTGGGGTGCGGGCCGCCGGTGTGCGGGCTCCTGGCGGTCTTGCCGTCGGCGGTCGTGCCGCTGGTGTTCGGGCGGCTGGCGGTCGGTGTGGGGCTCATGCGCGGAGTCCGATCTGCAGGTAGTCGAACTCGAAGCCGAACTCGCGGTAGTTCAGGACGTTCCGGGACAGGCCGACGAGGCGGTCGCCGAACATGGGGGTCATGTCGGCGGAGTCCTCGACGACGATGCGCTGGGCATCCTGGTAGAGCGTCATGCGGCGCGTGTCGTCCATCTCGGCGCGGGCGTCGTCGAGCAGCCCGTCGAAGGTCGGGTTCGACCAGGCGCTCTCGTTGTACGACGAGCCGGTGCGGAAGATCTGGTTGAGCAGCTGGTCGATCGGGCGGCCGGTGAACCAGTAGCTGACCATGAGCGGCTTCTGCATCCAGATCTGCGTGTAGTACGAGTCCGACGAGGCGTTGCGGACGGTCAGGTCGATGCCCGCGTCGCGGACGGCGTCGCGGTAGGCGACCGCCATCGGGGTGAAGACCGACTCGTAGCTGGAGGTGTAGATCTCGGTCTTCAGCCCCTCGCGGCCGGCCTGCTTGAGCAGGGCACGGGCCTGGTCGGGGTCGTAGGCGCGTTGGTCGTCGAGCCAGACGGCCTGCGAGGGAGGGACGGGGTTGTCCCAGCCGGGCGAACCGGTGCCCTGCAGGGCGGTGGCGACGATCGCCTGCGGGTCGTAGGCGAGCTTCATGGCCTGGCGGACGAGCGGGTCCTTGAACTCGGCGCTCGTGGCGAGCATCGGGATCGTGTACCACTGGGCGTCGGGGGCGCGGGCGACGGTGGCGCCGGCCGAGGCGCTGACGACCTGGGCGGTGGCGAAGTCGAGGTTGGTCTGGCTGATCAGGTCGATCTGGCCGGCGAGCAGGGCGTTGACGCGGGCGGTGGTGTCCTGGATCGAGAAGAAGTCGATGCCGTCGAGCACCGGACGTCCGGCGAAGTGGTCCTCGAAGGCCTCGACGCTGCCGGTGCCCGCGGGCTCGAAGCTCGACAGGCGGAACGGTCCGGTGCCGATGCCCGTGCGTCCGATGCCGCCGCCCTGGCTCGGGTCGGCGCTGCCCTCGGGGACGATGTAGCACTGGTACGCGGTGAGCAGCGAGGGGAACTCGGCGTTCGGCGTCAACAGGTCGAAGCGCAGGGTGAGCGGGTCGACGGCGGTCATGCCGCCGGGGCCGATCATGGCGGCGAGCACCTCGCCCTGGGGTGAGGCGGTGTCGGGGTCGAGGATGTGCTCGATCGAGTAGATCGCGTCGGCGGCGGTGAAGCGGCGGCCGTCGTGGAAGCGGACGCCCTCGCGCAGGCGGAAGGTCCAGCTCGTGCCGTCGGCGTTGGCGGACCAGTCGTCGGCGAGGTCGGGCACGGTGACGCCGGCGTCGTCGAGCTTGACGAGCCGGTTGTACAGGGCACCGAGGTACTCGTAGGCCGAGAGCGAGCTGGCGGAGTCGAGGGTCTCGGCGGCGGAGGCGGCCGGGCGCGCGATGCGCAGACGTCCGCCGCGGGCGGGGGTGCCGGTGGCGGCGGCCTCGGGGATGGTCGGGGTGCTGCGGGCGGGCGTGCAGCCGGCGAGCGTCAGCAGGCCGAGGCCGGCGAGTCCAGCGGC
>NZ_JACYNS010000179.1:0-2579 GCF_014839405.1 Frigoribacterium sp. CFBP 13605
GCTGATCTCACCGGCCCGCCCCGAGCAGCGCCTCGGCCCCGCCCCCGTGGCGCGGGTCGGCTGAGGGCCGCACCGCGCCTCCTGACGTGACGACCCCGGGGCGCGGGTCGACGGCGGGACGCGACCCGCGCCTCCTGACGTGACGACGACGGGGCCCGACCCGGCGGTGGGACGCGACCCGCGCCTCCTGCACCCGCCGCGTCCCGCCCGTGTGGCAGGGTGGCGGCATGCCCGCACGACCCGTGACCGTCCGCCGCACGACCGCCGACGACTGGCAGCGCGTCCGCGACCTGCGCCTCGCGATGCTCGCGGACACGCCGATCGCCTACGGCGAGACGCTCGCCGTCGCCCGTCGTCACGCCGAGGCCGAGTGGCGGATGCGCGGGGCCCGGGGCGAGGCCGAGCACGGCACCTCGCTGGTCGCGATCGACGACGGGACGGGCGACTGGGTCGGCGCCATGGGCGGCTTCCTGCAGTCGGCGGGGCAGCCCCTGCTGGTCGGCGTGTACGTCGCCCCGAGCCATCGAGGGCGCTCGGCCGGGGTCACCGACCTGCTGCTCGACGGCGTCGAGACGTGGGCCGCGACCGAGGGCGACACCCTGCGCCTGCACGTCCACGAGCAGAACGAGCGGGCCATCGCGTTCTACCGTCGACGCGGGTACGAACCGACCGGACACACGAACCCCTACGCCCTCGACCCCGCCGCGCGCGAGCTCGAGATGCTCGCGCCGCTGCGCTGACCGCCGCACCCGTCCGGTGGCGAGCACGCACGACGTCTTCCTCGAGGGCGCACACGACGAGTCGCGACACCTCGTCGAGCAGACCCTGATCGATCACGGCTTCACCCTGTCGCTCGCGTCGGACGGCAGCACCCGGGCCGTCCGGGGCACGCTGGCCTCCACCCTCGCGCTGCGCGCCTTCGCCGGGCGGGCGCAGTTGCTGACCCTCGGCGTGCAGTGGTTCGTGGACGACCGGGGACGCCTCGTGGTGCGGGTCGTGCACGAGCCGGCCCTGTCGGTGCTCGGCGGCCCGGTCGGCGTCGTCCGGGCGCAGCGGGCCGTCGGCGAGGTGGTCCGGGCACTCGAGGCGGTCGCCCTCGCACGCCGCGCCCCCTGACGGATGTGACCCGCGCGCGTCCTGTCCCCCGAAACACGCGTCCCGACGCCCTGCCTGTGAGGAGCGTCCACGTCTGAACCGCACCATCTCGTGCGGCCTAGCGTTCGTCGAGATGGAGGGCGCGAGCCCTGCATCGGTGTCGTCCGGACCGTGGGTCCCTGCCCGTGAAGCTCTCCCTGCGGCCCGGCGGCGTCACGGAGAGGATGCCGGGCCCGACGGACCCGCCGTCCTCTTCGTGACGCCCGATGCCGACGTCGCGCGTCTGCCCCGCCGGACCCGGCCAGGCCCGAGCTCGTTCAGTGCGGCCTGGTCAGCCCGCCGTCCCGTCGACGTAGAGCCACCGCCGGTCGACCCGGGCGAACCGGCTGACCTCGTGCTGCGACCCCACGCCCTCGTCGTCGCGGAAGTGCGCCTCGAACTCCACCGTCCCCTCGTCGTCGAACGGTCCGCCCGCCTGCGTCCGCACGACGTCGAGCCGGAACCAGCGCGTGCCCGGATCGACCTCGAGCGTCGCGGGCCGCGTCGTCGGGTGCCACGTCTCGAGCAGGTAGGAGGCGCGGGCGAGCACGAACGCCGAGTACCGCGAGCGCATCAACCGTTCCGCCGTCGGGGCGGGCGTCGTGCCCCGGTGCAGCGGCCCGCAGCACGATCCGTAGGTCTCGCCGCTGAGGCAGGGGCACCGGGCCGAGTCGTCGAGGTCGCGGCCGGAGCCGGCGGCGGGAGCAGCAGGAAGCATCGGGCCATTCTCCGACACGCCCCGGCGCCCCGTCCCCGGGCCTCCTCTCGGACACGCCTGCCGGACCGAGCTACACCGTGGGCGGACGCCGGGCACGCCCGGTCGGCTCCCCAGTCCGGGTCGCACCCCAAGGGGCCGCCCCCGCACTGGGCGTCGCACTCCGGGCCACGACCTGCCACGGTGATGCCGTGACGAACTCGCCGACCTCCACCTCGCACCCCGTCCACGAGCAAGAGCTCGTGTTCGCGCACGTGCGCGCGGTGCTGAGCGCGGGGGAGGCCGGTCCCGTCCTCCCCCGACTGTCCCGGCGCAGGACCGCACGGGCCCTGGCGTCGGCCGGCTTCAGCACCCTGACCGGCGAACCCGTCCGGGCGTCCGCCCTCAAGCACGACGGGACGCAGTTCTTCGACCGCTCCGAGACCGTCCTGGTCGAGTCGCTCAACAGCGGGCGACGGTTCTACGGCCTGTTCGTCGAACCGACCTCCCCGACCCACGAGGACTGGGCGACCGTCACCGACATGTTCGCCGAGCTCGGGCGCCGCGTGCACGGCCGCCTCGCCCCCGCCGACCAGTTCCGCGGCTGAGCCCTCTCGCCGCACGCGAGGTCGCACCACGGTTGCGGCGTCGAACCACCCCCGTGCGTGGTTCGACGCCACGTGCGTGGTGCGACCCGACCGCCCGAGCCGCCCGAGCGGCGCAAGCAGCGCGAGCCGCCCGACTGGCCCGA
>NZ_JACYNS010000180.1:0-2449 GCF_014839405.1 Frigoribacterium sp. CFBP 13605
AGGAGGCGCGGCTCGCCGCCCCCCGCCGGGTCACGCTCGGGTCGGTGGGCGTGACGGTCGCGCTGGTCGCCGTCGTCGTGGTGCTCGCCCTCGTGGACGTCACGCAGGGCACCGCCGACGTCGGCGCCCGGCAGGTCTGGCAGGCGCTGACCGGCACCGCGACGGCAGGCGACGCGTCCGTGGTCGTGGCCTCGCGCCTCCCCCGGATGGTCGCCGGCCTGCTGGTCGGCGTCGCCCTCGGAGCCGCCGGTGCGGCCCTGCAACAGATGAGCCGCAACGTGCTCGCCTCGCCCGACACCCTCGCCGTCAACGCCGGCGCCTACGCGGCGCTCGCGGTCGCGGCCGTCACGGGGCTCAGCCTGCCCCTGCTCGCCTCGTCCGGCGTCGCGTTCGTCGGCGGGCTGCTCGCCGCGGGGCTCGTGCTCGCGGTGTCCGGGCTGGGCGCCGGCACCGTGCGGCTCGTGCTCGCCGGCAGCGCCCTCGCCCTCGGCCTCGCCTCGGTGACGAGCGCCCTGCTGCTGCTCTTCCCGCAGCAGACCGCCGGGCTCTACGCCTGGGGCCAGGGCAGCATCTCGCAGAACGGCTTCGACGGCGTCGTCCAGCTCGCCCCGGTGATCGTCGTGGGGCTCCTCGTGCTCGTCGCGATGAACGTCCGCGTGGACGCCCTCGCGCTCGGGGACGACGCCGCCCGCAGCGTCGGCGTCGACGTCCGCACGACCCGCGTGGTCACCGTCCTCGCCGCCGTGCTGCTCTCGGCCGCCGCCGTCACCCTCGCGGGGCCGATCGGCTTCGTCGGCCTCTGCGCCCCCGCCCTCGTCCGCCTGCTGCGTCGGGCCGTGCCCTCCGTCCGCCGCTTCCTCGTCTTCCTGCCCCTCGCGGCCCTGGCGGGCGCCGCCCTCGTGCTCGGCGCCGACGTGCTGCTGCGCGCCCTGGTCGGTGCCGAGACGTCGGTCCAGGTGCCGACCGGCGTCGTGACCTCGCTGCTCGGGGCGGTCGTCCTCGTCGTGCTGGCCTTCCGTGCCCGCGACCACGGTGGCGTCACCCCGACCGACCGGCACCCCGTGGTCTCCCGCCTGCGGTTCGTGGTCGTCGTCGTGGTCGTGCTCGCCGCCCTCGTCGCCGTCGTCCTCGGCTCGGTGCTGCTCGGCGACGCCAAGCTGCTGCTCGGCGACGTCGCCAACTGGGTGGCCGGTCGGTCCGGCCGCGTCGTCACCTACGTGCTCGACACCCGCGTCCCCCGGGTCGTGGCCGCCCTCGCCGCGGGGGCGGCGCTGGCGCTCGCCGGCACGCTCGTGCAGGCCGTCACGCGCAACCCGCTCGCCGAGCCGGGCATCCTCGGCGTGACGGGCGGAGCCGGCCTCGGGGCCGTGTTGCTCGTCACCACCGTCCCGCTCGCGACCGGCTGGGGCATCGCCGGCGCGGCGTTCGCCGGAGCCGTCGTGGCGGCCGTCGTCGTGTTCGGCCTCGCCTCCCGCGGTGGCTTCCCGCAGAACCGGCTCGTGCTGATCGGCATCGGCGTCTCGACGGCGACGGCGGCCGCGATCAGCCTGCTGATCGTCCTGACCGACCCGTTCAACGGCGCGAAGGCGCTGACCTGGCTGTCGGGTTCGACCTACGGCCGCACGCTGGACGATGCGCTGCCGGTGTCGCTGGTGCTCGTGGCCGCGCTCGTCGTGGTCGTGCTGCTGCGCCGTCGCCTCGACCTGCTCGGGGTGGACGACGACACCCCGCGCCTCCTCGGGGTCTCGCTCTCGCGGTCGCGCCTGGTCTTCCTGTCGCTCGCCGTGCTGCTCACGGCGACGGCCGTGGCAGCCGTGGGCGTGGTCGGATTCGTCGGACTCGTCGCCCCGCACGCCGCCCGGTCGCTGGTCGGACGGCGGCACGCGCGGGTGCTGCCCGTGGCCGTGCTGCTCGGCGCGGTGCTGGTCTGCGCCGCCGACGTGCTCGGCCGCACGCTGATCGCCCCGGCGCAGCTCGGCGCCGGCCTGCTGACCGCCGTGATCGGCACGCCGTACTTCGTCTGGCTGCTCTGGCGCGGGCGGGCCTCCGCGAGCTGACGCCCCGGCGCGCTGGCGCCCTGGGGCCCGACGCCCTGGCCGGTCGAGTGGGCAGAAGATGTCCTTCCCGCCTCGACGAAGGACGTTTTCTGCCCACTCGACCCGCGCCTCCCGGGGTCGGGACGTCAGGAGGCGCGGCGCAGCACCCCGAGCAGCACCAGCCCCGCGACGCCTCCCGCCAGGTACCCGAGCAGGTCGGTCGCCACGAAGGTGGAGCCGAGCACCCACGCGACGGGCGGGAACGCGTCGGCGGCGGCGGGCAGTCCGGTCAGCTGGAGCAGTTCTATGCCGACCGACGCCGCGGTGGCGGCCCCGGCCGCGACGGGGGCGGCCAGGCGCGGGGCGACGAGGCGTGGGGCGGCCAGGCGCGGGGCGATGAGCGCGAGCAGCAG
>NZ_JACYNS010000181.1:0-2448 GCF_014839405.1 Frigoribacterium sp. CFBP 13605
GGCCAGGTCGGACTCGACGTCGTCGCGGGTCAGGTCGCCCAGGGCGCGGCGGGCCTCGGCGGCCCGCCCCTCGGCGGTCGCGTGCCGTGCGGCGGACTCGCGCTGACGGGCCTCGGCCGCTCGGGACGACCGCGACGCGGCCTCGACCTGGTCGTCGGTGGGATGCTCGGTGCCGGGAGCCGCCGGGGCCGGATGCTCTCGCGAGCCGCACACGGGGCACGGGTCGCCGACGACCAGAGCCGCTGCCAGGTGACCCGCCATGCCCTCGATCTGCCGACGGCGGAGGCCCGCCTCGTCGTCGAGGGCCCGCAGCGCCGCCGCCGAGTCGTCGGCCAGTCGTGCGGACGCCGCGTCGACGGCCCGGCCGAGGGCGTCGAGGTCGTCGAGGTCACGCAGGCGGAGCCGCGCCTCGGCCGTCGCCTGCTCGGCGGCGACGAGGTCGGTCGAGGCGTCGGCCAGGGCGTCGCGCTCGACGACGAGCGACGCCCGCACGGCGGGGGCCGCGACGAGGTGCGCGTCGAGCTCCCGGCGCCGCTCGTCGGCCTCCAACAGGGACTGCTCGGCCGCCTCGAGGTCCGTCCGGCGACCGGGCAGGGCCTTCTCGGTCCGGGCCGCCTCGGTCAGGAGGGCGAGTTCCGACAGTCGGGCGTCGCGACGGGCGGCGACGTCGGCTCGGATCGGGATCTCGCCGTCCGCCGCCCTCGTCTCGCCGTCCGCGACGACCCCGGCGGCCTCGCCCAGGCGTGACGCCGCATCACGCTCGGCCTCGGTCGCCCGCGTGACCGCGGCGAGCGCATCGGTCACGGTCGCGGCCCGGGTCGCCGCGGCGACACGCGAGCGGACCGTGGCGATCTCGCCGTCGCCCTCGTCGAGGCGCGTCCGCCGGACGGTCAGGTCGGCTCGTCGGTCGAGTGCCGCCCCCAGCGCCCGCACGCCATCGAGCGACCGTCGTGCCGCCTCTCGGGCCTCGACCACCCGTGACCGCTGAGCCGACGCGGCGACGGCCTGGGTCTCGAGGTCACCGAGCAGGGCGACCCCGCCGTCGGCGGCCAGCCCCTCGTCGAGGGCCTCGGCCTCGAGGCCGCTCGCCTCGAGCAGTCTGGCTCGCGCCAGCTCGATGTCGCGGTCGGCGGCGGCGACGGCGGCGTTCGCGACCTTCCGCCGGTCGACGAGCTCGGCCGTGGTGCGCTCGTAGATCTCGGTGCCGAAGAGCGACTGCAGGACCTCTTTGCGCTTCTCGCCGGTCGAGCGGAGGAAGGCGGCGAACTCGCCCTGGGGCAGGACGACGGTCTGCACGAACTGCTGGCGCGTGAGCCCGAGGATGCGCGAGACCTCGGCGCCGGCCTCTTGCGTGCTGATCGAGACGATCTCGCCGTCGACGGCGTCGGGCGACGAGAGGCGCCACAGCTTGGCGGTCGCGTTCGCCGGCGTCGTGCCCGTGCCGCGTGCCTTCGGGCGGCGGTACGCGGGCGTGCGTCGGATGCGGTGCACGCCCGCGCCGTTCTCGAAGACGAGCTCGACGAAGGGCTCGACGTCGGGGGCGGCGTGGTGGCTGCGCAGGCGGTCGGGCGTCGAGGCCGAACCGGCGAGCCCGCCGTAGAGGGCGAAGACGATCGCGTCGATGATGGTCGACTTGCCCGAACCCGTCGGGCCCTCGAGCAGGAAGGTGCCCGAGGCGCCGAGCGCGGCGAAGTCGATGCTGTGCTCGCCCGCGTAGGGCCCGATGGCCCTCAGGGTCAGCCGGTGGAGGTTCATTCGCCGACCTCGCTCGCGAGTGCGGCCTCGTAGGCGCCGCGCACCACGGCGAGCTCGGTCTCGCTCGCCGCCCCGCCCGAGGCGAAGGCGACGAACTCGGCCGCCACCTCGATCGGGTCGGACTCGGCCGTGACGGCGGCGAGCGCCGAGGCCTCGACCGCTCCGACGGGCGTGTGGTGGATCGCGAGGGCGTGCGGGAAGTGCTCGGCCACCCGCGTGTAGAGCCGTTCGGGGTGCACCGGATCGGTGACGAAGACCCGGAGCCAGGCGTCGCGCAGGTCGTCGTGGCGCCCGTCGAGCAGGGCGTCGAGGGAGTCGGTCACCTCGGCCAGTCGTCGCGGGACGGGGGCCGGGACGAGCTCGACCGAGACCGAGCCGTCGGCGGCCAGCTCGAGGATCGTGGACGACTTGACCTGGTTCCGCTCGCCGAACGAGAAGGCCAGGGGCGAACCCGAGTAGCGCAGGCGACCGGACGGGCCGACGCGCTGGGCACCGTGCAGGTGGCCGAGGGCGACGTAGTCGACGCCCTCGAACGCGGCCGACGGCACGGAGTCGACGCCGCCCACCCGGATGTCGCGCTCGCTCTCGCTGCGCTCGGGCGTCGGGGCGCCGTCGGGCTCGCGGTCGGCTGCGGGCCCCGCCACGACGAACGCGTGCGCCACCACGACCGACCGGGTGCCGGGTCGCCCGGCG
>NZ_JACYNS010000182.1:0-2395 GCF_014839405.1 Frigoribacterium sp. CFBP 13605
CCCGTGCGGGGGCGGTCCCCGGTGCGGCCCTCGTCGGCGCCGCGACGCTCGGCGTCGCCCCGCCGCTCGGCGTCGAACTCGTCGGAGTCGCGGTCGCGGTGACCCGCGGCACGCTCGGCGAGGTGGCTGATCTTGCCCCAGAGCCCACCGTCGCGTGGTGCGGCCGGAGCCGTCGCGGCGACCTTCTCGGCGCGGGCGGCGGCGGCCTCGGCCACCGGCGACGCGGCGGCCTCGTCGGGCATGGACTCGGGGTCGAAGCTGATCGCGGCGGTGCGCGCGGCGTCCATGGGCTGGCGGGCGGGGACGACGTCGGCCCCTGCGTCCTCGCCGGAGGCCGCGGACGCGGTGCCCGCGGGCACCTCCGGAGCAGAAGCCGGGGCGGGAGCGGGCGCCGGCCCGGACGTGGGCGCACCACCGTAGAGCGCGGCGATGCCGTCGAAGCGCGGCACCTGGGTCCGGCCCTGGGGTCGGGCCGGGGCCGGGGCCGACGCCGGCGCCGGCGCGGCGGTCAGGGGCTGGAGCGGCACCGGGTTCGTGTCACCCACGGCCGGGGCCTCGAGTCGTGGCTGCGGGCCGGTGTCGCTGAGGTAGGCGCGCATGACGCCCTCGATCGCGACACGGAGGCCGTTCGTCCGGTCGCGCGGGGCACCGGACGCCTCGTACGCCTCGAGCGCCTTGGCCAGGGTCTCGCGCGCCTCTTCGTTGCGGCCGAGGTCGTAGAGCGTGTAGCCCTCGAGCTCGGCGGCGGCGGCCTCGAGCTCGCGCCATTCTTCGGTGGCGGCCGTGATGCGGCTGGTGTGTAGGTCGTTCAGTGCACGGTCGAGCTTGCCCTGCTCGCGGAAGATGTGGGCCCGTCGGATGCGGGCCGCCGTCGAGTCGGCCCGGTCGCCGGTGAAGTGCGCCAGGCGGAACGCCTCTTCGGCGATGGCCAGGGCCTCGTCGAGGCGGCCGAGCAGGCGCAGCAGATCGGCGCGCTCGCCGAGGGCGGCGGTGCTGCGGCTCTGGCCCAGGGCGGCGAGGCGGGCCTCGGCGACGGGCACGTCGACGGCCGTGCGCAGGCTGACGGGGTCGAAGCCGCCGGCACCACCGGTCCCGCGCACGACGGGCGCGGCGAAGCCCGGCGGCACGGTCTGGGGGCGGGCGCTGCCGGGTGCTGTCGTGTCGGGTCGGTCGTGCTGGCTCATCGAGTACGAGGGTAACCGCCCGGCCCCCGAACAGGCCGCGCGGCGCGCAGCGTGTGAGCGAGTGTCGGGGCCGGTGTGCGGAACCCGGCCCGCGCCTCCTCGGGTCGAGCGCGGAACCCGGCCCGCGCCTCCTCCGGTGGCGCCCGCCGGGTCAGGGGGCCGGGGTGAGGGGGACGCTGACGATGCGGTCGTCGCCGGCGCTCGGCGTGCCGCGCCCGTCCGTGTTGTTCGTCACGAGCCAGAGGGTGCCGTCGGGACCGGGCAGGACGTCGCGGATGCGGCCGAGCGACCGGTCGCCGGCGAAGAGTTCGGTCGGCACGGCCTCGGAGCCGGGCGCCACCTGGATCTCGAACAGCTTCTCGCCGCCGAGCCCGGCCAGGTAGAGCGTCGTGCCGACCGCCGTGAGGCCGCTCGGGCTGGCGTCGTCGGTCGACCACTGCAGCACCGGGTCCGCGAAGCCCGCGACGTCGCCGCGCCCCTCGACGTCCGGCCAGCCGTAGTTCGCCCCGGGCTCGAGGGCGTTGAGCTCGTCGTAGGTGTTCTGCCCGAACTCGGCCGCCCAGGCGGCGCCGGTGGCGTCCCAGGCGATGCCCTGCGGGTTGCGGTGGCCGAGCGAGTAGACGAGCGACCCGGGTTCGGGGTTGTCGTCGGGCACGCCGCCGATCGCGGTCGCACGCAGCACCTTTCCGCCGAGCGAGCCGGGGTCCTGGGCGTTCGGCCGCTGGTTCGCGTCGCCCGTCGTCACGTACAGGGCCCCGTCCGGGCCGAACGCGATGCGGCCGCCGTCGTGGTTGCTCGCCCTGGGGATGCCCGTGATCACCGTCTCCTGCTCGCCCAGGCCGTACGAGCCGACCTCACCCGTGATCGGCGCGCGCACCACGCGGTTGTCGTCGGCGGTGGTGGCGTAGGCGTAGAGGTACGACGGCGACCCCGCGAGCACGGCCAGGCCGAGCAACCCGCCCTCGCCCTCGTGCACGACCCCGCCGATGGTGCCGGCCTCGCGCGTGCTGCCGTCGGCGAGCAGTTCGAGCACGGTGCCGGTGTCGCGCAGGCTGACGAACGACGACCCGGTGTCGAGTCGCACGACCGACCAGGGGGCGGCCAGGTCCGTGGCGACGTCGGTCGTCACGGCGTCGGCCGCGACGGTGACGGCGGTCGCGTCGGTGGGCGGCGCGACCGGGCCGGGTCCGGCGGCGGCCGTCGGGTCGGTC
>NZ_JACYNS010000183.1:0-2358 GCF_014839405.1 Frigoribacterium sp. CFBP 13605
GCCCGCGGCACGCAGCACCCGCCGGATGCCGCGCCGGGCCGCCACCCGCAGCGGCCACGCGGTCGCCGACGAGACGGGGTCGCTGAGCAGCGGCACGCGTCCGTAGACGTGTCCGGAGGCGCGGGTCGCCAGGTCGTGGACGCTCTCGACCGCCGCGTCCGCCGACCCGCGCGAGAGGGTGACCACCCGCTCGACGTGACGGTCGCCGAGGGCCGGCACCGCGCCTCCTGCGGGGAGCACGGCTCCTGCGGGGAGCACGCCGCCCGCGGCGAGCGCGTCGCCGAGCCGGACGAGCAGCGTCGCGATGCCGCCGTTGTCGCCGCTGCCGGCGTGGGTGAGGCCGGCGTCGATGTCGGCGTGCAGGAAGAGCTGCGCGATGGTGAGGCCGTCGCGCCCGGCGGGGTGGTCGCCGTCGGGTCCGTCCTCGACTCCGCGGTCGTGCACCCGGTGGCCGTCGGGCACCTCGTCCGGGGCGGAGAGGTCGATCGCGGACAGGCGCGCGACGTCGCCGAGGTAGCCGTCGTGGCGGGCGAGCTCGTGGACGACGGCGGCGACCGCCTGGTCGCCACGACGCTGGCCGAGGGCCGAGACGGCGGCGACGCGGACGTGCTCGTCCTCGCCCCGGTCGCGGGCGATCGTCAGCAGCGGGCGGGAGGTGATGCGGGCGCGCACGAGGCCCAGCGTCTCGACCAGGCGGTACCGGGCGTCGGGCTCGTGCACGCCGATCAGGGCGCCCTCGAGGGCGACCCCGACCACGGCGGGGGCGGCCGACGACCACTGCTCGAGCGTGCGCTGGGCGACCATGCCGGTGAAGCCCCCGGCGACGACGAGCCCGATCAGCCGACCGACCGTGTCGTAGCGGGGCAGCCGCTGGCTGAGCGCCGACGCGGCGTGCTCGCGGAGGAAGGTGCGGTCGCTCGACAGCAGATCGCTCAGCACGACGTCGGCCTGCTCGTCGAAGACCTGCGCGAGGGCGTTCGTCGCCGCGATGGCGACGAGCTGGTCGGGGCTGCCGAGCGCGCCGCGCAGCACGCGGATCGTCCGGGCCCCGCCGGTGCGCGCGGCGTCGAGCGCGAGGTCGTCGGCGAGGCGCATCGAGTCGACCAGGCGGTCGGCCTCGTGGATCGCGTCGAGCGAGGTCTGGATGCCCATGGCGGTGCCTCTCGGGTGCGGCGGGGTGGTGGTGCGGTGCCCGGCCCGCGGAGCCCGGGGCCTGGTGGAGCCTATCGCCGCCCGGTGGCCGCCCGGTCGCCGCACGGTGTGCTCGGCGCCGCGGGGGTCCGGTACCGTCGTGGGCGGCATCGATCCCGCTGCCGAGTCCCGCAGCGAGAGGTCCCACCCGTGCGAATCGTCACCATCGGAGACGTCGGCGTGCTCGACGGCATGGTCCACATCGGCGACGAGGCGATGTTCCACGAGGCGACCGTGCAGCTGCGCGCCCGCGGCGCCACGATCACCGGCGTCTCGTCGAACCCGGCCGAGACCGCCGAGCGGTACGGCATCGACGCCGTGCCCGCGATCGGCTTCCACCCCGCGACGACCGGCGGCCGGCTCGGCCAGCGCGAGCGACGCGCCCGCGTGCTGTCGGCCATCGACGGAGGCGCGGGTCACCTCCCGCAGGACGACCCGGCCTGGCAGGTGGTCGAGGCCGTCCGCGAGGCCGACGGCGTGCTCGTCGCCGGCGGCGGCAACATGGCCTCGCTCTGGCCGATGCACGTCTACGAGCGGAACACGCTCGGGCTCATCGCCCGACGCTTCGACAAGCCGCTGGTCGTCAGCGGGCAGACCATCGGGCCGGTGCTCGAGGGCGAGGACCGCGAGCTCGTCACCGAACTGCTCGACGCCGCCGCACTCGTGGGCCTGCGCGAGGGCGCGTCTCTCGAGCTCGTGCGGTCGCTCGGCGTCGACCCGACGACGACCGTGGGGACGGTGGACGACGCGAGCTTCCTCGGGTTCGAGGCCGCGCCTCCTGCCGGGGGTGCGGCGAGCGCGGCGTCCGTGGCGGGCGCGGCGGCGCCGTACCTCGCCGTCAGCCTGTCCGCACACGTGGGCGACGCCGACCGGGGAGCCTTCGCCACGGCCGTCGCCCGACTGCTCGACCGGGTGGCGGGCGAGGCGGGGCTCGAGGTCGTGTTCCTCGCGCACTGGGGCTCGCTCGACCCGACCGAGGAGCGCGGCGACTCGCTGCTGCACCGGGCCGTGCTCGACCAGCTGACCGTGCCGGCGCGGGTCGAACCCACGACCGACTCCCCCGCGGCCGCCCGCTTCGCCCGCGGGGCGGCCCTCCACCTGACGAGCCGCTACCACCCGGCCGTGTTCGCCGTCGCGGGCGGCGTGCCGACGGTCGGGCTCGCGGTC
>NZ_JACYNS010000184.1:0-2340 GCF_014839405.1 Frigoribacterium sp. CFBP 13605
GACTCGTGCGCGGGCGCGCGGCGGACCCGTCCGTGGGTGGGCGGCGGAGGGGCGGGCGGTCAGGCGGGGCGGGCGAGGGTGCCCGCGGCGGCACCGATCAGCTGGACGGCCTTGCGGCGGCCCGTGTCGGTGCCGAGCGTGGCCTGTCCGCCGGCGTGGGCGAGCAGCTGCGACGCGACGCCCGGCGCGAGCCGGTCGGCCAGGCCGGGCAGGCGTTCGACCCAGGCGCGCGTCACGTCGTCGGCGAGGCGTTCGCAGGCCCGGGCCTCGGCCTCGTCGCCGTTGCCCCGGTGCCACTGTCCCGTCACGACCAGATGGGCGACGAGGGCCGCCGCGTCGCGCGCCGGGTGCCCGAGCCCCGCGGTGTCGACGTCGAGCAGACCGGTGACCCGCCACGGCTCGGACGGGTGCACGAAGAGCTGCTCGAGGTGCAGGTCGCCGTGGATCACGGCGAGGGCGTCCGAGGCGGATGAGGCGCGGCGCCGGTCGATCTCGTCGTAGAGGCCGTCGATCTCGGTCGCCCGGTCGGGCAGCGCGGCGCGCAGCGTCGAGCGGTGCCAGGCTCCGTGGTCGAGGGCGTCGGACTGCGCCCGCGCCACCACGTCGACGCGGGCGATGCGCGTGCCGAGGTCGACCATCTGCTCGACGAACCGCGGGTCGTCGACGAGCTCGACGACGCGCTGCCCGGCCGGCACCCCCGGGACGCGTTCGAGGACGAGCAGGCCGTCCGCCCGCGAGGCGAGCACGGCGGGCACCGGCAGCCCCTGCGCCCGGAACGCCTCGTGCAGGGCGACGATCGGTGCCACCCGGTCGGGGCGGACCACCTTGAGGAAGACGGTGGTCTCGGCGGCATCGAGTCGGATGACGGCGCGCTTGCCGGGTCGGTACGCCGCGACGCTCAGCCGCGGTTCGGTGACGACGACGCCGAGCGCCGCGAGCGCGTCGGCCACCCGGTCGGGATACGTGGCCCCGGCGAGCGCCGGCAGCATCGGGTCGGCCGGGTAGGCCCAGACGGCGAGCGGCTGACCGGTGGTCGGGTCGCGGGTGAGCACCGAGGACTCGTCGGCGGCCCGGGTGTCGGTGTCGATGAACGTCAGCACGGTCGAGGTCGCGCCGACCGGGTCGACCGTGTCGACCTCGTAGCCGTAGAGGAACCCGGCGCCCGAGGGCTCGACCGAGTGGGGTCGGAAGGCGACGACGGTCAGCCCCGAGTTCGCGAACGCGGCGGGGAGCACCTCGGCGGAGTTGGGCCACACGAGGACGCAGTCAACCAGCAGCCGGACCGATCGGTGGGGAGGCGCGGGCGGGGTGACCGTTTCGTGACCTGTCGCGACGTCGCGACGCGGGCGGCGCCTCCCCGTCTACCCTGGAGGGCGTGAAGGTCGTCTCGCGCATCCGGCAGACGAAGCGCACGCCCCTGCTCCAGGTGGTGAAGACGAGCGTCGCGGTGATGGCGGCCTGGTTCGCCTCGGTGGCCCTGTTGCAGCAGCCCCTGCCGATCTTCGCCGCGATCGCGGCCCTGCTCGTGGTGCTGCCGAGCGTCAACCAGTCGTTCGTGCGCGGCCTCGAGCGCAGCGTCGGCGTCATCGCCGGCGTGCTCATCGCCTTCGCGGCCGGCCAGCTGTTCGGCGACGCGACCTGGATCGTGCTGGCGATCGTCGTGGTGAGCCTGCTCGTGGCCTGGGCCTTCCGGCTCACGCCGAGCTCGGCGAACCAGGTGCCGATCTCGGCGATGCTCGTGTTGGCGATCGGCGCCCAGACCCCCGACTACGCGCTCGACCGGGTGCTCGAGACGATCATCGGTGCGGCCATCGCGCTCGCGATCAACGCGTTGATCGTGCCTCCCGTCGCCCTCGCCCCCGCGCACCTCGCCGTCGGACGGCTCGCGCGCGACATCGCGTCCGTGCTCGACGAGACCGCCGCCGTGCTCGACGAACCGGTCGACGGGTCGCGGCTCGCCACGGGCCTGACCAGGGCCCGCGAGCTCAGGGTGGCCCAGGCCCGGGCGGTCGACGCGGTCACCGCGGGCGAGGAGAGCCTCCAGCTCAACCCCCGTGCGAGCCGCAACCGCAGCGTCCTCGAGGCCGACGCGGCGCTGCTGCGGCGCCTCACCGTGCTCGTCAACCGGGTGGTCGGCATGGTGCGGTCGGTCCACGACAACTACGACCCCGGGCTGTCCGACGACCCCGTGGTGCAGAGCATCGCCGAAGACCTCCGACGAGCCGCCCACGACGTGCGCCTGCTGGCGCGGACCACCGAGGAGGCGCTGCCGGCCGGGCGCGCCTCCCGCCTCCCCGACGCCACCGGCGGTCCCGCGACGGGCACCGGGCACGACGACGG
>NZ_JACYNS010000185.1:0-2332 GCF_014839405.1 Frigoribacterium sp. CFBP 13605
CCGTCGCCCCCGTCCCGGACGTGCCGGCGAGCGCGTCGGCGAAGGCCGTGGCCGACGTCGCGGACGCGGCGGTGGCCGTCGCGGACGTCGCACCGGTGGTGCCGGCGCGCAGCTGGGCGATGGTCGCCTGGATGTCCTGGATGCGGGACAGGACCTCGGTCACGGGACTCACGCCGCGCCTCCTGGGTTCTCGGGGTCGGTGCCGGACGGCGAGCCGTCGGCGCGGGGGCGCGAGGCGATCTCGTCGAGGGCGATCTGCTCGTCGCGCAGGTCGGCGGCCGCCTCGGCCACCGCGTGCTTGTGCTCGAGCTTCTCGAGGCCGATCGCCGCGCGACGGGCCTCGTTGAAGGCGGCCTGGGCGGCGTCGGCGTCGGCCTGACGGCGCTGGGTGACGGCGTCGAGCTCGGCGAGCATGCCGCGCGACGAGGCCCGCGAGGCCGCCAGCGCGCTCAGCATGGCCGCGTCGGTGACCTCGGACGGCTCGTCGGCCAGGGTGCGCTTGGCACGCACGCGCTCGTCGGCAGCTTCGCGCAGACGGTCGTTGGCCTCGGCGAGGACGGCACCGGCCTGGTCCTGCTGGGCGTGACGCAGCCGCAGCAGGCCGAGCAGCGAGAACGGGCGCGCCATCAGATCGCTCCGAACGGCGAGGTGAGCGAGGCCAGGGCGTTCCACGAGTCGGCCGAGGCCGCCCGGTCGTCCATGCCCTGCTGCAGGAACGCGTCGATGGCGCCCTGGTGGTCGACCGCCGCGTCGACGAGCGGGTTCGTGCCGCGCTGGTACGCACCGACGTCAAGCAGGTCCTGCGCGGCCCGGCGCGCGGCCATGACCTTGCGCAGCGTCGTCGCGGCGGCGCGCTGGGGCGGGCTGGTCACCTTCGAGGCGACGCGCGAGACCGAGCCGAGCGCGTCGACCGACGGGAAGTGCCCGGTCACGGCGAGCTTGCGGTCGAGCACGACGTGCCCGTCGAGGATGCTGCGGGCCGCGTCGGCGATGGGCTCGTTGTGGTCGTCGCCGTCGACCAGCACCGTGTAGAGCCCGGTGACCGAGCCGATGCGGTCGGTCCCCGCCCGCTCGAGCAGACCGGCCAGCACCGAGAACGTCGACGGCGGGTAGCCGCGGGTCGCGGGCGGTTCGCCGACCGACAGACCGATCTCGCGCTGGGCCATCGCCACGCGGGTGAGCGAGTCCATCATCAGCACGACGTCGGCGCCCTGGTCGCGGAACGACTCGGCGATGCGGGTCGCGACGAAGGCGGCCCGGAGGCGCATCAGGGCGGGCTCGTCGCTGGTCGAGACGACGACGATCGAGCGGGCGAGGCCCTCGGGCCCGAGGTCGTCCTCGAGGAACTCCCGCACCTCGCGGCCGCGCTCGCCGACCAGGGCGATCACGCTGACCTGGGCGTCCGAGCCGCGGGCGATCATCGACAGCAGCGACGACTTGCCGACGCCCGAGCCGGCGAACAGGCCGACGCGCTGTCCCTTGCCGACCGTGGTCAGGGTGTCGAGCACGCGCACGCCGAGCTGCAGGGGCGTGTCGATGCGCGCGCGGTGCATCGCGGACGGGGTCTCGTGGTCGAGCGGCACGAGGTCGACGCGACCCCCGTCGGCGCCGACGAGCGGCCCCTTGCCGTCGATCGGTCGGCCGAGGCCGTCGAGCACGCGCCCGAACAGGCCCGTGCCGGTGGGGACGAGCAGCGGACGGCCGGTCGACCGGACGGGCGTGCCGGTCGTGATGCCGGTCAGACGGCCGAGCGGCATGCAGCGCACGCCGTCGGGCGTGGTCGCGACGACCTCGGCGAGGTCCGGACCGGCGGTGGTGCCCCCGGACGTCGCGGTCGCGTGGCCCACGGCGACGATCTCGCCGACGGCCGCGTCGAGGCCCTGCACGGTGAGGCCGAGGCCCACGGCCGAGCTGACCCGGCCCACGCGCTGCGGACGGGCCGCGACGCGGGCGGCGGCGAGACGGGGAGCGAGGACGGCCGGCACGCGCGGACGCCCGCCGTCGACGACGGTACCCGTCGGCACGAGGGCAGGAGGCGCGGTGAGGGTCACGAGGCGCCCCCGTCCGTCGCCGGGTCGCCGAGCAACGCCGTCCGTGCCCGGTCGAGCGCGGTGCCGAGGCGGGCGTCGACCTGGCCGATGCGACGCTCGGCCTCGGCGTCGCCGCGGGCCAGGGTCGCGTCGGCGACGAAGGCCACCTCGGCGGCCACGGAGTCGCGGGTCGCCGCGTCGAGCTGGGCGAGGTCGGCGGGGTGGAGGCGGACCGTCACGACGTCGCCGGGGTCGGTCACGGCGAGGGCGCGGGCGACGGCCGCACGGGCGGTCCGTCCTTC
>NZ_JACYNS010000186.1:0-2168 GCF_014839405.1 Frigoribacterium sp. CFBP 13605
GGGCCGGCCTCGCGTCGCCGGCCCTGGTGCGCCTCCTGCAGCGCGGTCTCGAGCACGGACGGCAGGCGCGCGGCCAGACGGTCGTCAACGCCGGCACGGGCCCGGGCCTCGTGGCGGCGGGACTCCTGGCGTCCGCCGTGCTGCCCGACTGGCGACTCGCGTGGTGGGCGGCCGTCGGGGGAGCGATCGTCGCGGCCGGGGCCGTCCTCGTGCTCGACCACCGCGGCTCCGTGGCTCGACCGAGCGACGCGACGGGTGCCACGACCTCGGTCGGGCGCGACCTCCTGCCTCCGCCGTCGTGGTTCGTCGACCACCGGTGGGTGCTGGTCGCGGCGCTGCTCGCCGGTGCCGCCTCGGCCGGGGTCTGGAACTTCGGGCGCACGTTGCTGGTCGACGCCGGGGTGGCGGCCGAGCTGTCGGTCGGGGCCTGGGTCTGCCTCGGCGCGGGCGGCACCGCCGTCATCGCCACCGCCCGACCGCTGGCGCGCCTGGCCCCCGGGACGGTCTGGACGCTCACGCTGGTCGCGATGGCGGCGGGCACGGCCGGGTTGGCGACCCTGCCGGGCGTCGTGCCGGTGGCGTTCGTGGCCTGCGCGGCCTTCGGCTGGGCCTACACGGCGGCGACGGGTGCGCTGATCGCCTGGACGGCCGAGATCGACGCCGAGCGGGCCGCGAGCGGGACGGCCCTGCTCTTCGTGCTGTTGGTGCTGGGCCAGGCCGTGGGGGCCGTCGTCCTGGGCGCGCTCGTCGGGACCGGCGGCTACGGCGTGGCCCTCGCCGTGGCAGCCCTCGGCGCCCTCCTCGCGGCGCTCCCGGGCCTCGTGGGCTGGGGAATGCATCGTGCAACGGGGGCGTTGTCTCACGAGCGCCCCCGCCCGAGGGCGCGTCACCGTTCGGAAGGACCACCCTTGGACCTCTTCTCTCCCGCCACCTTCGGCCAGCTCGAGCTGCGCAACCGCGTCGTCATGGCGCCCCTCACCCGTCTCCGCTCCGGCGACGACGGCGTTCCGGGCGACGTCGTGGTGGAGCACTACCGTCAGCGCGCCTCCTTCGGTCTGATCACGACCGAGGGCACCTGGCCCTCGCAGGAGTCCAAGGCCTACGACGGTCAGCCCGGCATCGTCACCGACGAGCAGGTCGCCGGCTGGAAGCGCGTCGCCGAGGCCGTCCACGCCGAGGGCGGCCAGATCGTCATGCAGGTCATGCACGGTGGCCGCGTCTCGCACACCGACATCACGCGCACCGACCGCATCGTCGCCCCCAGCGCGATCGCCATCGACGGCCAGGTGCACACCGCCACCGGCAAGGTCGACTTCCCCGTGCCGCACGCCCTCACGACCGACGAGGTCCACCAGGTCACGGCCGACATCGTCGCCGCGTCGAAGCGCGCCGTGCTCGAGGCCGGGCTCGACGGCGTCGAGATCCACAGCGCCAATGGCTACCTGCTGCACGAGTTCCTCTCGCCCGTCTCGAACGTCCGCACCGACGAGTACGGCGGAACCCCCGAGAACCGCGCCCGCCTCGCGATCGAGACCGCGACCGCCGTGGCCGAGGCGATCGGTGCCGGCCGCGTCGGCATCCGGCTGTCGCCCATGCACAACATCCAGGACGTCGTCGAGACCGACGTCGCCGACGTGACGGCCGTCTACCGTGCGCTCGTCGAGGGCCTCGCGCCGCTCGGCCTCGCCTACCTCAGCGTGCTGCAGGCCGACCTGCGCGGCGAGCTCGTCCAGGACCTCCGCACGCGCTTCGGTGGTGCCTTCATCGTCAACAGCGGCTTCGGTCAGATCACCACGCGCGACGAGGCCATCGCCGAGGTCGCCGACGGCCAGGCCGACGCCGTGGCCGTGGGCCGTTTCGCCATCGCCAACCCCGACCTGGTCGAGCGGTGGCAGGGTGACCACGAGGTCAACGAGCCGAACCCCGCCACGTTCTACGCCGAGGGTGCCGAGGGCTACACGGACTACCCGACGCTGGAGCACGCCGCGCGCTAGTCCGGCGCCCGCACCGCGGACCCCGTCCCGGGCGACCCACCACGTCCTCCCGTGGTCGGTCGCCCGGGGCGGGGTCCGTCGTCGTTCGGCCGGCCCGTGCGGCCGACCCGCGCGGCCGGTCCGTGCGGCCGGTCCGCGCGGCCGCCGGCGCACGGCGAGCCGAGGAGGCGCGGG
>NZ_JACYNS010000187.1:0-2152 GCF_014839405.1 Frigoribacterium sp. CFBP 13605
GCCCCGAGCCACGACTCCTAGGCTGCGGGGCATGACATCCGACGTCGGGGAGCGCTACGCCGCGCGCGCCCGCGAGTACGTCGACCACCTCGGCTCGATGACGTCGGTGCACCCCGCCGACGAACACCTGGTGACGTCCTGGGCGACGACGGTAGAGGGCCCCGTGCTCGACGCGGGCTGCGGGCCGGGCCACTGGTCTGGGCACCTCGCCGCGCGGGGCGTCCGCGTGCGTGGTCTCGACCGGGTCCCGGCCTTCGTCGAGCACGCGCGCCGCACCCACCCGGACGTCTCGTTCGGCCTGGGCGACGTCGACGCCCTGCCGTACGAGCCGGGCGAGTTCGCAGGAGTCCTCGCCTGGTACTCGCTGATCCACCACGACCCGGGCAGCATCCGGCGCCCCCTCCGCGAGTTCGCCCGCGTGCTCCGGCCGGGCGGCGGGCTGCTCGTCGGGTTCTTCACCGGGTCGACCGGGTCGACCGTCGAACCGTTCGACCACGCGATCACGACCGCGTGGCGCTGGGCACCCGACCTCCTCGCGGACGAACTGCGCGCCACCGGGTTCGACGTGCTCGAGACCCACACCCGCACGGGACCGCCGTCCGGGCCGAGGCCCCACGGTGCGATCATCGCCCGACTCGCTCAGGGTGAGACCGTCAGCCCAGCCCCTTGATGTGGGTCTCGATCGCCATGAGGACGGCGCGGTGCGAGTCGAACGAAGTCGCCCAATCGTCGACGAGCAGGCCGTGGTCGGCGCCGTCGACCGTGACGAGGCCCGCACGGGTCTCGAGCCCCCGCGCCGGCTGCCACATCGAGTCGGCCCCTCCGCCCACGGCGAGGTGTGACGAGGAGGCGCGGGTCAACGCATCGAGGACCACGGGCTCGGTGAGCACCGGCGTCAACCACACCCCTGCGACACCGTGTCCGACGGCCCACGGCAACGCGAGGGTGCCGAACGACTTCGCGAGGACGAGGTCGACGCGACCGTCGACGGCCTCCGCGGCATCCTGCAGCCGCTCCTCGACGACGGGCCGCGAGTCGTCGGCCGTCAGATCTCGGGCATCCCACTCGACGGCCTCGACTCGCCAACCGAGCTGCCGCAGCATCAACGCAGGCCAGTAGAGCAGCGGCGCCTTGACCCCGTACCCGGTACCCGGGAGGAGCACCGCGACGGGGCACGACGTTCCTGTCGACGGCCCGGACGAGGTGGGTGAGCTCATGGGCCGAGGCTAAGGCAGACGACCGATCGTGGTGATGCCAGCGTGTCCCCGTGTCGGGGTCGCACCACCGTCGGGTCGTCGAACCACGGGACACGGTGGTTCGACGACGCGTCGGCGGTGCGACTCCCGCGTGACCGGCCCGGGGCACGCCGGGTAGCATCGCGGCATGCCGGAGGGTGACAGCGTCCACCTGCTGGCCGCGCGCCTCCGTCCCTCGCTCGTCGGGCGTGTCGTCGTCGACGGCGAGCTGCGGTCGGGCGGCCGGGCGGGCGAGTCGCTCGCCGGTCGGCGCGTCGTCGAGGTCGACACCCACGGCAAGCACCTGCTGACCCGCTTCGACGACGCCACCACCCTGCACACGCACCTGCGCATGCAGGGGTCGTGGACGCTCACGCGCCCCGGCCGCGTCCTGCCGTCCCGGCTGCAGCGGCAGGTGCGGGTGCGTGCCCGGCTCGACGACGGCCACACCCTCTGGGGCGTCGACCTGCCGGTCGTCGACCTGGTGCCGACCCGGGACGAGCACGCGCTGGTCGGCCACCTGGGCCCCGACCCGCTGCGCCCCGACTGGGACCCCGAGGAGGCGCGACGTCGCCTGGCCGCACTCCCCGACGTCACGGTCCGTGCCGCCCTGCTCGACCAAGGTCCGATGGCCGGCCTCGGCAACCTCTGGGTCAACGAGGTGGGCTACCTGCGTGGCCTGCACCCGGCCTCCCCGATCGGCGAGGTCGACCTGGCGAAGCTCGTCGACGTGGCCGCCCGCGCCCTGCGCTTCTCGGTCTCGACGCCCGGCGCCTACCAGGTCACGACGGGCCGGACGCGCCGGGGCGAGACGCACTGGGTAGTCGGCCGGGCCGGACGCCCGTGCCTGCGCTGCGGCACCCGCGTCGAGGCGCGCGACGACCCTCCCACGCCGGACGGCCGCACGCGGCGGGCCT
>NZ_JACYNS010000188.1:0-2126 GCF_014839405.1 Frigoribacterium sp. CFBP 13605
GGCCGCCGGGGCCGAAACCGGGGCCGAAGCCGCCGAAGCCCGGACCGGGGCGGAACCCGCGGCCGAACGGACGGCCGAAGCGGCCGTGACCCTCGCCGCGGCCGATCGGGTCGTGCCGGGCGTCGGGGGAGTCGTGGTGCCGGCGACGGGGGTCGCCGTGGTTCTCGGTGGTGAAGTCGGTACCCATGGGGTACTCCTCTCGGGTCGGGGGGAAGAGATCGAGGTCGCGACGTCCTGTCGCGATGTGTCAAAGATATGTCGTTGACTATCGTCTGTCAACGGTCCGGCGGACATCCGGGCAGAAAGAAAGGAGGCGCGTCCCGAGTGGGACGCGCTCCTTCCGTCGAGCCGTCAGTTCGCGGGCTGCACCCCGAACGCCGAGGCGAGCTTCTCGATCTTCTGGGCCCGGCCCAGGCGGGGCAGGTCGCTGCCGTCGCGGATGACCCGGCCGCGTCCCTCGAAGTCGGCGAGGAAGTCCTGGGCCCAGGCGACGTCGGACGGCGTGGGGCTGATGACCTCGTTGATCACGGGCAGCTGCTCGACGTCGAGGCAGAGCTTGCCGGTGAGGCCGAGGGCGACCGCGACCCCGGACTGCTCCCGCAGGACGGGGTGGCTGCTGCCCACCGTCGGGCCGTCGATCGGGCCGGGCAGCCCGCCGATGCGGCTCGCCACGACGAGGCGGGAGCGGGGGTAGGCCATGGCCAGGTCGTCGGCGCTCGTGCCGGTGTCGCGGCGGTAGTCGCCGCTTCCGAACGCGAGGCGGAACGCTCCGCGGGCCTTGGCGATGGCGGGGCTCTCCTCGATGCCGAGGGCCGACTCGACGAGCGCGAGCACCGGCACCGCGCCTCCGAGTCGGTCGAAGGTCTCGGTGACGTGTTCGGGCGCCTCGGTCTTGGCGAGCATCACGCCGTGCAGTCCGGGCAGGCCCATCAGGGCGTCGACGTCGTCGGACCAGAAGTCGGTCGAGCGGTCGTTGATGCGCACCCAGGCCTCGCCGCCGCCCGTGAGCCAGGCGACGACGTCGTCGCGAGCGGCGGGCTTGCGGGCCGGGTCGACCGCGTCCTCGATGTCGAGGACGATCTGGTCGGCGCGGGACGCCTGGGCCGAGTTGAAACGGTCGGGGGCGGTGCCCGGCACGAGCAGCCACGAACGGGCGATGTCTGCCTTCGGTCGCGTGCGGGCGGCCGCCGCGGCCCGGCGGCCCGTCGCCGCGGAGTCGGTCGCGCCGGAGGCCGTCGCGGTCGGGTCGGAGGGGGTCTGGCTGGTGTCGGTCATGACGTCGTCGTCCTTCGTCGCTCGGCGGTCCGGTCCACGCTACCGGCTCGTCCGCGCCCGTGAGTCCCGCGGGCGCGGGCGGGGGCTCCCGGCCCGGGGTGCCGTTCGGGCGTAACGTTCAGGCGGATCACAGATCCAGGGAACGACCCCACCGACAGGAGTGAGCCATGACCGACGCGAACGATCCGCGGCGCGACCGCCCCGACCACGAGGGACGCGATCCCCAGCACGGCGACACGAACGACGCCCCGCGGTCCGACGAGACCGGCGAGACGGTCGAGCCGACCGAGGTGCCGTACGGCTCCGAGGTACCGACCCAGCAGCCCCCGGCCGTCGACTTCGGCGGCGACGCCCCGACGCAGCAGCAGCCCGCCGTCGACTTCGGGTCCGACGCCCCGACGCAGCAGGCCCCCGTCGCCGACGCCGAGGACCGCCCGGTCGTCGCCGAGGCCCCCGCGAACCCCGAGGCGTCCGGCCTGGACGCGCACGGGGCTCCCGCGTCGTCCGACGAGGAGGCGCTGCCCGATTCGGTGCCCGCCGAGTACGTCCCCGGCGACACCGGGTCCGACCAGCGCGCCGACGCCGACGCGTCGACCGACGCCGACCGCCGCGACACCGAGGTCCTCTCGGAGTCCGACCGCGACGCTGCCTCGACCGGCCGTCCCACCGAGGCGGTGCCCATGGTGGCGCCGACCGAACCCGCCCAGCGGGCCTGGTCCGCCTCCTCGGACGGCACGCGCCGTCCGCTGCACGACGACGAGGCCCTCCGTGCGGCCGAGGCCGCCCGCGCCGGCGAGCCCGCCACCGGTGACCGAGGGGACGACACGGCCACCGCGGCGTCCGCGACCGCG
>NZ_JACYNS010000189.1:0-2075 GCF_014839405.1 Frigoribacterium sp. CFBP 13605
CAGACCTTCAAGACCGACGCCGTCCAGGACGAGATGCTCGTCGGCGTCGCGAAGATCACCGCCGCCACGGAGTAACACCCCCGCCTGCCGACCTCCGGGTCGGCAGGCCTCCGGGTCGTCTCCATGGCGACGCGCCGGCCCTCACCTTTCGTCGAGGGCCGGTCATCCCGGTGGCCCCCCTCGCGCTCCCCTGCGCGAGGGGGTTTCCTCTGCCCTGGCCACGCGGCCGACCGACGAACGGAGCCCCATGGTCCCCACCGCCTCCCCCCTGACTCCCCCGATGCTCCTCGGGCACCTCCCGACGCATCCCCACGCCGCGCCCGTCGAGGTGCACCTGCCCCGCTCGCGGTTCCCCGTGGCGATCAGCTTCGAGTCGTCGGACACGTGGTCGATCGCCGAGCGCTTCGGCGAGCAGCTCGTCAGCCACGGGCGACTGGCCTACCGCGCCGGCGCGTTCGTCGTCCGCAGCGCGGCCGGCACCACCCGTTACGGCCACTCGTGGCAGGCCGCGGTCACCGCCCACCTGCTCCGCCGCGGCTGACCACGGCCGTCGTGATGTTCCGCCCGGGGAGCCCCGGCGGATCACCCGGGTGTTGGCGATCGGATCGGCCCCGTCCGCCCCGGCGGCCGACCATCACCACCCGGTTCAGCCCAACGTCAGCTGCCCGTCGGCCTCGAGCCACTCGAGGCCCTCGACGACGGCCTGGACCGAGGTGTAGCGCGGCGAGTAGCCCAGCAGACGGCGCGCCTTGGCGATGCTCATCGAGTGGCTGCGCGACGCGTGCTGCCAGGACGCGTCCGCGTTCTCGTCGGACGTCTGGTCTCGGAACTCGGCCCACGAGACGAACCGCAGCCGCGCCTCCTGACCGTGGTGCCGAGCGATCGCCTCGGCGAGACCGCGCAGCGTGATCGCCCGCTCGCTGACGACGTGGAAGGCCTCACCGACCACCTGCGAGTGCCGCTCGGCCGCGAGCTGGAACGCCTGCGCGACGTCGTCGGCGTGGACGTGGTGGACGGTCTCGAGCCCGAGGCCCGGCATCGCGATCTCGCGCCCGGCGGCGAGGGCCTCCCAGACGGAGAGGTCGAGGTTGCCGACCGCGTTGATCATCGGCCAACCCGGGCCGGTGATGTGCCCGGGGTGCAGCACGATGCTCTGCACTCCGCCCGGGCGCCGTGACTCGCGGAGCAGCAACTCTTCGATGGCGGCCTTCTGCGTGCCGTACTCGCCGAACGGGGTGCGCTCGTCCTCTTCGGTGATCGGCACCTCACGCGACGGACCGTGCACCCAGACCGTGCCGCAGTGCACCAGCACGGTGCCCGTGCCCTGCAAGGCGTCGACCATCTGCCGCGCCGACGCGACCGTGAAGCAGATCATGTCGATCACGACGTCGGCCCCGAGCCCGGCGATCTCGCCCGCGAACGTGCCGTCGGCGTCGCCCGCCTCGCGGTCGAGCAGGAGGCGCGTCACGCGTGACCACGCCGCGTGCGACCGGTAGGGCTCGGACTCCCCCCGGCTGACGGCGACCACCTCGTGGCCGGCCTCGACGAGTCGCGGGACGAGGAATCCGCCCACGTGGCCGGTGGACCCGATGACGACGATCTTCACGACGCGACCCCCGACACGATCGAGAGGGTCGGGAACGGACGGCGGGGACGAAGGGTGGCAGCTCTGCGCACGGCATCGGAGGACATGGCTCGACGCTACCCGGCGCCCCCGACAGCGGTGTACCCCGCATGGGGGTCACGCGGCGTCCCCTCAAGTGCCCACTGCGCCGTGGCCCCGGATTCTCCAGACTTCCTCTGAGGAGCACGGCGGCTCGTCGGATCATCGGGCACGGCCCGCGACGAGCCATCCGCTCCGCGCGTCCCATCCGGCACGCGCGACCCGACGAGGAGAACCATGACCTTCACCGACCCCCGCGCCCGCGGCACCCGCCGCCGCGTCACGACCGTCTGTCTCGCGGCGTCCCTGACCCTGGGACTCGTCGCCGTGGGCTCCGGCGCCGCCGTCGCCGCGCCTCCCGCGTCCGCGCCCGGTGCACCCGCCGCACCCGGCAAGCCGGGCCCCGCCCCGA
>NZ_JACYNS010000190.1:0-2073 GCF_014839405.1 Frigoribacterium sp. CFBP 13605
CGAAGGCGCCGAGGTAGGCGAGGGCCATGCCGGTGGCCAGGAAGAGCGGGATGAGCACGTGCAGGCCGAGGGACAGAGTGTACCGCGGTCGGCGGCGCCGGGGCGGGCGACGAGGGTGACGGGCGCGGTCAGGCGACCCGCGCCTCCTTGGCGGCGTTCATCGACGAGACCGTCGAGCGTCGCGCGAAGCTCGAGCGTCAGCTCGCGATGGCGGACGAGTTCCTCGAGCTGCTGCGCGCCCGCCTGGGCTGAGCGGTGGCGGGGCAGGCCGGCCGGCCGTGCGTCAGCTGCGGGCCCACTCGGGGCGGCGGTCGACGAGCATCTCGGCGTACGACGGGTACCACTCACCGGCCGGGGGGCCGTCGTTGCAGGTGCCGTCGCTGATGCCCGGCGTCTTGACCCAGAGCAGGGCGTCGAGGCGGCCGTCGTCGGACACCACGCGGGGGTCCTGGCCGAGGCCGACGTCCTCGGGGTTGCACCACGTCCCCTTCCAGCCGCGGCCGTTGCGCGACACGTCGATCACGTAGCGGCTGCCGCCCGTCATCGCCGCGACCTCCTCGGCGTACGGCTGTTCGTCGCCCACGGGGTAGAAGCCCGCGACGTTGGTGAAGAAGCCGCGGGCCTGGGCGACGCCCGCCGCCTCGAGCCGCTCGGCCATCACCTCGGGCGGCACCCAGTGCGAGTTGCCGCCGTCGAGGTAGGCGGGCACGCCGGCCGCCGCGAAGTCGGCGACGGCCTGCTTCAGCAGGGGGAGGCGCGTGTCGGCCAGCTGCGGACACCGGCTCAGGATGCCGAGGGAGTCGGGTTCGACGATGACGACGGCCCGGTGCCCGGCGAGGGTGGCCGCGATCGTCGCGTTCCAGGCGGGGTAGCGCTCGACGGTCAGGCCGCCGGCCGAGTAGTTGCCGCAGTCCCGGTCGGGGATCGCGTAGGTGACGAACACGGGCGTCGCCCCCTGGTCCTCGGCGGCGGTCAGGTAGTCGGTGATGACCTCCACGAGCTGGGCGTCGTCGTAGCCGTCGCCGATCCACATCGCCACGGGGCGCTTCGCGATGAGGGCCGCGGCCCGCGCGGCGTCCGTCTCGCCGTCGGCGCTCAGCGTGGCCTCGGCCCGGATCGCCAGCGAGTTCGGCTCGAGCGCGACGCCCCCGTGGAACACCGTGCCGGACGGAGCCGTGCGGATCGTCTCGGGCGTCACCCGGGTCGCCTGCGACGTCGGGGTCGGCGTCGGCGTGGCCGGTGCGCCCGTCGGCGTCGGACGGGTGGCGTCGCCCGACGAGCACGCGGTCAGCAGGACGACGGCGGCCGCGGCGATCAGGCCGAGGGTGGTGCGGGCCGGTCGGGACGATGCCATCTGCGCCTCTCTCGGCGCACTCGGGGAGCTGCCCCGACGGTGGTGGAAGGGACAGTCGACCACGGATGCCGGCCGACGCACAGGGGCCGAAAGGGGGACACGACCGTACCTCGCGGGCGCCGGGTCGGCGCCGCGTCGCCGAGGCGTCGGCATCGCTGACGGCGCCGCGTCGACGTCTCGTCCCCAGCCCGGCGACCGCCCCGAGGAGGCGCGGTGCGGGGCGAGCGCGCCGCTTCCGTCCCGGAGCGCCTCGGTAGTGTGGGTGCTCCGCGAGGCCCGAGCGCGGACGCCCCTGCACCACCGCACGCGACGCGTGCACCAGACAGACAGAGAGCCATGTCCCACTCCGTCCGCCCCGTTCCCCTCTCGAGCCCCCTCCGCCGCCGGACGTCGGCGACCACCGTCGCCCTCGTGCTGGCCGTGCTCGCCACGTTCCTCGTCCCCGACCGCGCGATCGCCGCCGCCCCGACCTGGCAGGCCGTCCTCGCCGCGCGCGACGACGAGTCCGCCAAGAAGAAGGCGCTCGCCGACCTGCAGACGGCGCTCGACGCGGCCTCGGCCCGTGCCGAGGCCGCCCGCACCTCGGCGGACGAGGCCGGTCGCGTGCTGGGCGAGGCCCAGGCCGCCGTCGACGAGGCGACCGCACGGCACGAGCGGCTCGAGACGCGCCGGGCCGAGGCCCGCGAGACCGCCGACTCCTCACGACGGGTCGTCGGCCA
>NZ_JACYNS010000191.1:0-2033 GCF_014839405.1 Frigoribacterium sp. CFBP 13605
GACGGCCGGCTCGTCGCCACGAAGCCCGGCAGCTTCGGCGGCCCGACCGTGCTCGCCGACCTCGTCGACCTGGTGCGCCGCACGCGCGCCGGCGCCGACCCCCACGTCCTCACCGCGTCGGCAGCGTCCGGCGCCCCCACGAAACGGAGAACCCCATGACCACGACGACCCCCGACACGCGGCCGTTCATCGCCGTCACCATGGGCGACGGCGCCGGCGTCGGACCCGAGGTCACCGTCGGCGCACTGCTCGACGAGGCCGCCTACCGCGACGCGAGACCGGTCGTCGTCGGGGACGCCCACCGCCTGCGGCTCGGCGCCGCCGCGCTCGGGGTCGACACCGAGATCGTCGAGGTCGACGGGCCCGCCGACGCCGTCTTCACCCCCGGCCGCATCAACGTCGTCGACCCGCACCTGCTCTCGGCCGACCTGCCCTGGGGTGCCGTCTCGGCCGAGGCCGGGCACGCGGCGTACGAGTACATCCGCATCGCGTGCGAGCTCGGCATGGCCGGTCTCGTGCAGGGCATCTGCACCGCACCGCTGAACAAGGCGGCGCTGCACGAGGCCGGCCACGTGTTCCCGGGCCACACCGAGCTGCTGGCGCACTTCATGGGCGTCGGCGAGGTGTCGATGATGCTCTCGACGCCCAAGATCAAGGTGATCCACGTGACGACCCACATCGGGTTGATCGACGCCATCGCGAAGATCGAGCCCGGCCTCGTCGAGCGCACCGTGCGCCGTGGCTGGGAGGCGCTGCGCCGGGCCGGCGTCGACGACCCCAGGATCGGCGTCTGCGCGATCAACCCGCACGCCGGCGAGAACGGGCTCTTCGGCTACGGCGAGGAGGCCGAGAAGATCACCCCGGCCCTCGAGGTGCTCCAGGCCGACGGCATCCGCGCCGTCGGGCCGCTGCCGGCCGACACCGCGTTCTTCCTCGGCGGCCGCGGCGACTACGACCTCATCGTGGCGATGTACCACGACCAGGGCCACGGCCCGGTGAAGGTGCTCGGCATCGAGGCGGGGGTCAACATCACCGTCGGACTGCCCGTGATCCGCACCTCGGTCGACCACGGCACCGCGTTCGACATCGCCGGCACCGGGGTCGTGGCCGTCGGTAGCATGATCGAGGCGTTGCGCCAGGCGGTCGAGATGTCGCCCAGCCCGGCCGACGCCGCCCGGGTCGGTGCGTCGTCGGCGTGACGCCGCCCGCCCCACCGATCAGGACGGCCATCGCATGAGCACCACCGCATGAGCACCACGGCACGCGAGCGACGCCGCGACATCGTCGACCTGGCCCACACCACCGGCCTCGCGAGCGTCGACGAGCTGAGTCGTCGCTTCGAGGTGACCCCGTCGACCATCCGCCGCGACCTCGCCGAACTCACCCGGCGCGGCGAGATCGCCCGCACCTACGGCGGGGCCATGCCGCTCGGCGCCCCCGGTGCCGAGCCGACCTTCCGTCAGCGCAACCTCGAGGCCGGGGTGGCCAAGGCCGAGATCGCGCGGCACGCCCGCACGCTGGTCCACGACGGCGAGACGCTGCTGTTCGACGCCGGTTCGTCGGTCGCGGCCCTCGCCCGGGAGGCGCGCTCGGGTCTCGTCGCGACCGTCGCCACCACCTCGATCGCCGTGATCCGACAGCTCGCCGACTCGGACGGCATCCACCTCGAGTGCCTCGGCGGCACGCTGCGCCCGGCCAGCCAGGGCTTCGTCGGGCCGCTGGCCGAGGCCGCGCTCGAGCGCCTGACCTTCGACCGGGTGTTCCTCGGCGCCGACGGCGTGCTCGCCTCGGGCCACGTGGTCGAGGCCGACCTCGTGCAGACCCGGCTGAAAGAGCTCATGTGCCGGCAGTCCGAGCGCGTCTACGTGCTGGCGGACGGGTCGAAGCTCGGTCGCGCGACGTTCCACGCCCGCGCGGCGCTGCCCGAGGGCTGGACGCTCGTGACCGACGCCACCGCCACGACCGAGGCGCTGGCCGAGTTCGCGGCCGCCGGCGTCGACGTGGTCGTCGCGCCCGCCGGATGACCCGCCCGC
>NZ_JACYNS010000192.1:0-2021 GCF_014839405.1 Frigoribacterium sp. CFBP 13605
CGGCCTGGGCCTCTGCGGCGGCCTGCGCGGCAGCGGCGGCGGCAGCGGCCTGTCGGTCGGCCTCGGCGGCGGCCGACTGGACGGTCTGCGCCGAGAGCGCGGTCTTCTCGACGCGGTCGTTCAGCGTCGAGGCGTCGAGCTTCTCGTAGTCGGCCAGGGAGGCGACCTGGGTCTGCAAGTCGCTGGCGTCGGTCCGGCTCGAGGTCGAGGCCACGACCTGGTTCGCGATCTGGATCGTCGAGCGCGCCTTGGCCTGGGCCAACGAGGTGGCGATGTCCGCCTTCTGCTGCTTGACGTCGGCGGCGTGCTGCTCGGCCGAGATGGTGTCGGCACCGGCGGCCGACATCGACGTGACCGCGAAGCCGGTGCCCGTGACGAGGGCGACCGCGGCGACGCCACCGATCAGTGAGAGGCGACGACGGGCGGTGCGACGGCGTCCGGCGGAGAGCGAGCGGCGCGTGGCGGGAGCCTCGGCGGCGGTCGCGGCGTCCGCGCCGGAGGCAGGGGTGTTCTCGGGGGTCATGTGGTCCTCGTGCTCGGCCGACCCGCGCCTCCGTTCGGGCAGGGCGCACACGGCGATGCCGCACGGGCGCGGGGCGCTCGGGGCGGCGGGGCCCCGCGGCAGAGGCGGGGGAAGCCGTGACAGGTCGGTGTCGGTCTCGCGAGGCCGTGGGGCCTCGACTCGTCCGCCGCAGCTGCCCTGCCGAGTCGGGACTCGATCGGGAGGGGCGCACGCGCCCGGGCGAAGTGACGAGTATGCAGAGACTTCCTGAGTAGAACCACACAATGCACTGTCGAACCGGGCAGTCCGGCGCATCATCCCAGCGGATGACATCGGCTCGCGCCTCCCTCATCCGAGCGAAGGAGGCGCGGGCCGGGCAGGTCAGCGGCTCGCGATCACGACGCCTCGGGTGCCGCCACGAGGTCCTCCGCGACGCTAGTTCGACGCCAGGCCCCCGTCGCCACGTACTTGACCATCACGTTGAGCACGGCGACCGTCGGCACGGCGAAGAGCGCGCCCGGGATGCCGGCCACGTACGACCCTCCCGCCACGGCGAAGACCACCGCGAGCGGATGCACGCGGACGGCCGAACCCATGACCAGCGGCTGCAGCACGTGGGCCTCGAGCAGGTGCACGACGAGCACTCCGGCCAGCATGACCACGGCCTGGACCGGCCCCGCGAACACGAGGGCGACGATCACGGCGAGCGCGCCGGTCACGATGGCCCCGACGACCGGGATGAACGACGCCAGGAAGACGAGGATCGCGATCGGCACGGCGAGCGGCAGCCCGAGGAAGAACGCGATGAGGCCGATGCCGACGGCGTTGACCGCGGCGACGACGATCTGCACGCGGACGAACGAGGTCAGCGTGTGCCAGCCGGCCCGGCCGGCCCCGTCGACGGCGGGGCGCGCCGCCTTCGGGAAGAGGCGGACGGTCCAGGCCCAGACCCCGCGACCGTCGATCATCAGGAAGATCGTGGCGAACAGGGTCAGCAGTCCCCCGGCCAGCAGGTGCCCGGCCGCGGTGCCGATCGACAGCACGCCGCTGAGGATCGCCTTGCTCTCGGTCTGCAGCGCGTTCTGCGCGTCCTTGAGGTAGCCGGTCACGTCGGCGTTCGTGAGGCTCAACGGCGGCCCCTGGAGCAAGGTCGTCAGCTGGTCGTACTGCGCCACGGACTGCTTCTCGATCTGCGGCAGTCCGGCCCGGATCTGCGTCACGGCGAGCAGCACGAGGCCCCCGACGACGACCACCCCGGCCAGCAACGCGGCCACGATGGCGAGCCACCGCGGCCACCGGTGCCGGTGCAGGAACCCCGCGACCGGCACCAGGAACGCCGACACGAGGATCGCGATCAGCAGCGGCACCACGATCTCCTCGAGCGTGGCGATCAGCCAGAAGAGCACGGCCAGCGCGGCGGCGACCGCGAGCAGGCGCCAGGCCCAGGCACCCGCGATCAGCATGCCCGGGGGCAGCGTGGCCGGGGGCAGCACGGCCACGGGCGGCACGGCCGAGGGCG
>NZ_JACYNS010000193.1:0-1989 GCF_014839405.1 Frigoribacterium sp. CFBP 13605
GCCGGCTCCCTGGCCGGAGGCGGTGGACGTCGGCGTGGCACTCGCGCCCGGGGCCGCGCTCGTCGGGGCGGCCGACGCCGAGGGCGCCGTGCTCGCGTCGGGCGCGGTGCTGGCGTCGTCGCTCGGGACGTCGCTCGGTTCGACGCCGGTCTGCTGCAGGTACTGCTGCGGTGCGCCGAGGCCGACGGTCGGCTCGAAGGGGACCCACCCGAGTCCGGCGAAGTACAGCTCGGGCCAGGTGTGCAGGTCGTCGCTGCTGACCCGGAACGCGGCGTCGTCGCCGACGCCCTGCAGGTCGCCCGGCAGGAAGCCCACGGCCACTCGCGACGGGATGCCCAGCGTCCGCGCCATGACGGCCATCGCCGAGGCGAAGTGCACGCAGTACCCGCTGCGGACCTGCAGGAACGTCTCGATCGCGTCGAGGCCGCTGCCGTCGTAGCCGCGCTCGACCGGGGTGTCCTCCGAGTAGGTGAAGTCGCCGTCGCGGAAGAAGTCCTGCAGCTCGACGGCCGCGTCGAAGGGGTTCGCGGAACCGGCCGTCACCTGCGCCGCGAGGTCGGTGACGGACTGCGGCACCTCGTCCACCGAGAGATAGGGCGCCATGTCGGGCCCCGTGTCGTCGAGCGAGGCGACGACCTGCTCGGGGCTGGGATCGACGGGCCGGCTCGTCACCTCGTACTCGAGGCCCTGCGTGCCCTCGGAATCGCTGCGGACGGTGACGCCGCTCTCGTCGACGAACCGCCACCCGTCGTCCAGGCCCTCGATGGTCGCGGGCGGCACCGGCACGGGCAGGTACGGGCTGCGGAGCGCCCCGATCGTGACGTCGGTCGTGACGTCGCGTCGAGCGGTGCCGGGGTCGATGCCGGGAGCGTCGGGCAGCGCGTCGAGCGTGTTGAGCGGGTCGAGCGGCACGTCGGCGGGGCTCCAGGTGCGGCCCGAGAAGTCGACGAGGTCGACGAGCTTGAGGTAGTTGCCCTGCGGGTCGTCGGTCCGGTACGACAGGACGGTGACCGGGGCACCCCGCCGGAGGTCGTCGCCGAGGTCGATGATCGGGTTGACGCCGGTCGCGAGTCCGGTCCCGGTGCCCGAACCGGTCAACGGCGCCACGCCCGTGAGCGGGACGACGGCCGTCAGCAACCCCGCCACGGCGACCGACGCGGCGGCTCCGACGAGGCCGGCGCGCGAGGGTCGTCGGCCGGTGGACACCATCAGCAGCACCAGGAAGGCCAGCACGGTGGCCACCACCCAGGGCCAGCTCGTGACGACGCCCGGGACGAAGGTCGGCACCGCCAGCACGAGGGCGGGGAAGACCCCGGTCACGACCGGCAGCTGCCCCACCGACGACAGCAGGTCGGTGACGACGGCGACGACGAGCACCGAGAGGGCGACCGTGACCAGCAGGCCGTCGTTCACCTCGACGGGGGCCGAGCCCTCGACGATCGCCGCGTTCGCCTGCGCGGACAGCTCGGGGAGGCGCGCGAAGGTGGACCCCGTCGGCACGACGCCCAGCAGGGCCGTGCCGCCCGAGGCGAACGCCGTCGTGACGAGGGCGCCCAGCACCGCCCCACCGACGACGCCCAGCCAGGAGGCGCCCCCCAGCGCCCGCACGACGAGGGAACCGCCCAGCACGACGGCGGCCACCACGGCCCCGGCCACCCACCATCCGATCCCGACGAAGACGGGGTGCAGGCTCGCGAGCGACAGGACGAGCACGAGCCAGAGCAGGGCCGTGGTCTGCCCGCGGACGGCGCCCGTGGGCTCGGCACCGAAGAACCCCGTGCGGGTCGGCGACTCAGTCATCGAGGACTCCCGACGTCGTGATCAGGCGGCCGACGTCGACGCTCGAGTCGGTCTCGACGACCCGCCAGCCCGAGTCGCGCAGCGCACCGGCGACCTCGTCGGGGGCCAGCACGCGGTCGTCGGCCCGAGCACGACCGTCGGCGGGGCGGGTGGGTCGCGAGGTCAGGCCGGCGCCGAGGGGCAGCGCGG
>NZ_JACYNS010000194.1:0-1957 GCF_014839405.1 Frigoribacterium sp. CFBP 13605
GTGCGTTTGGTCCTTGAGAACTCAACAGCGTGCACATTGTCAAATGCCAAATTATACCCTGGCATTGCTTGTGGCTTCATCTTTGGTGGGGTTGTGAGTGGTGTTTAGGTTTCTTTGAGATTGATGGACAACAACAATCGTCAGATTGTTTTGTTCTTTAGTCAGCATCAAATTCAGCAGTCATGGCCTATTCCGGTTGTGCTGTTTTTTCTTTTACGGAGAGTTTGATCCTGGCTCAGGACGAACGCTGGCGGCGTGCTTAACACATGCAAGTCGAACGATGAACTGGAGCTTGCTCCAGGGATTAGTGGCGAACGGGTGAGTAACACGTGAGTAACCTGCCCTTGACTCTGGGATAAGCGCTAGAAATGGCGTCTAATACCGGATACGAGCTTCAGCCGCATGGCTAGGAGTTGGAAAGAATTTTGGTCAAGGATGGACTCGCGGCCTATCAGCTAGTTGGTGAGGTAATGGCTCACCAAGGCGACGACGGGTAGCCGGCCTGAGAGGGTGACCGGCCACACTGGGACTGAGACACGGCCCAGACTCCTACGGGAGGCAGCAGTGGGGAATATTGCACAATGGGCGAAAGCCTGATGCAGCAACGCCGCGTGAGGGATGACGGCCTTCGGGTTGTAAACCTCTTTTAGTAGGGAAGAAGCGAAAGTGACGGTACCTGCAGAAAAAGCACCGGCTAACTACGTGCCAGCAGCCGCGGTAATACGTAGGGTGCAAGCGTTGTCCGGAATTATTGGGCGTAAAGAGCTCGTAGGCGGTTTGTCGCGTCTGCTGTGAAATCTGGGGGCTCAACCCCCAGCCTGCAGTGGGTACGGGCAGACTAGAGTGCGGTAGGGGAGATTGGAATTCCTGGTGTAGCGGTGGAATGCGCAGATATCAGGAGGAACACCGATGGCGAAGGCAGATCTCTGGGCCGTAACTGACGCTGAGGAGCGAAAGCATGGGGAGCGAACAGGATTAGATACCCTGGTAGTCCATGCCGTAAACGTTGGGAACTAGATGTGGGGGCCATTCCACGGTCTCCGTGTCGCAGCTAACGCATTAAGTTCCCCGCCTGGGGAGTACGGCCGCAAGGCTAAAACTCAAAGGAATTGACGGGGGCCCGCACAAGCGGCGGAGCATGCGGATTAATTCGATGCAACGCGAAGAACCTTACCAAGGCTTGACATATACCGGAAACGTCCAGAGATGGTCGCCCCGCAAGGTCGGTATACAGGTGGTGCATGGTTGTCGTCAGCTCGTGTCGTGAGATGTTGGGTTAAGTCCCGCAACGAGCGCAACCCTCGTTCTATGTTGCCAGCACGTTATGGTGGGAACTCATAGGAGACTGCCGGGGTCAACTCGGAGGAAGGTGGGGATGACGTCAAATCATCATGCCCCTTATGTCTTGGGCTTCACGCATGCTACAATGGCCGGTACAAAGGGCTGCGATACCGTAAGGTGGAGCGAATCCCAAAAAGCCGGTCTCAGTTCGGATTGAGGTCTGCAACTCGACCTCATGAAGTCGGAGTCGCTAGTAATCGCAGATCAGCAACGCTGCGGTGAATACGTTCCCGGGCCTTGTACACACCGCCCGTCAAGTCATGAAAGTCGGTAACACCCGAAGCCAGTGGCCTAACCCTTGTGGATGGAGCTGTCGAAGGTGGGATCGGTGATTAGGACTAAGTCGTAACAAGGTAGCCGTACCGGAAGGTGCGGCTGGATCACCTCCTTTCTAAGGAGCATGTACTCGCCCCGCGGTATACACGGGGGTCAACGAGTCAAGTCGGTTTCGAAGCGAATGTCTTCGGCCGGCGCTCATGGGTGGAACATTGACAATGGCTCTTCGCGGAGAGCATCAGCGCTAGTACGGCACCTTCGGGTGTCTGGAAGGTGAGGGTGTTCGAGGTGGGGGGCGTGCACGCTGTTGGGTCCTGAGGGACCAAGCACCCATGCTTTT
>NZ_JACYNS010000195.1:0-1954 GCF_014839405.1 Frigoribacterium sp. CFBP 13605
GGGGAACGGTTCGTGAACGCCCGGTGTCGCACGCGTCCCCGACCGTTGGCCTGCGGTTCAGGCCCGCTGCCTACGGTCGGGACGCCCGCCCGACGAAAGTGAAGCCATGTCCCTCGACCCCCGCCCCGAGCAGTCCGCGCCGACCGGATCGGGCCTCTCGCGCCGGACCTTCCTCGGGGCCTCCGTCGCCGCGACGGTCGCCGTGGGGGCGACGGCCCAGGGGTTGCGGGGAGCGGACCCCGCGCAGGCGGCGCCGCTGCCGTCGGCGCCCGCCGTCGTCGATCCGGCCGCCGTCTCGTGGCTGGTCTTCGACCACCACGTGCACTCGGTCTACTCGCACGACGCGAAGTACCCCATGACGACGATCCTCGACCAGGCGCAGAGGTTCGGGGTCGACGCCATCGCCTTCACCGAGCACAGCAACAAGGGCCACGCCAACGTCGGCGGGGTGTTCAACGCCGCCCGCGAGATCGAGACCGCGCGGGCTGCCCGGCCCGACCTGCTCGTGCTGCAGGGGCTCGAGTGGTACATCCCCGGCGCCGAGCACGCCACCGTGCTCGTCGCACCCGGTCCCGCCACGACCCGTGTGCTGCGCCGCTTCGAGCTCGACCACGACGGCAAGCTGAACGGCTGGGAGAAGCCGCGCCCCGGCACCGACGACGCCGCCGAGTGGCTCGTGCACGCCACCGACGCGATCGCCTGGCTCGGCGCCCAGAAGAGCGCGGGCGTCGTCGACGACGTGATCGTCCTGGCGAACCACCCGAGCCGCCTCGGCATCGACTCGCCCGGCGAGCTGCGGGCCTGGCAGGACGCCGACCCCGAGGTGTTCGTCGGCATGGAGGGCGCCCCCGGTGCCCAGGCGGGTGCCGTCGCCGCGAACGCGTCGGCGCGCTCGCGGCGGGGCGAGTACGAGAACGCCCCCAGCGAGTTCTCGTTCGCCGGCTACCCCGCCGAGGCCTACCTGACCCACGGCGGCTTCGACTGGACGACGGCCGTCGTCGGCGGCGTGTGGGACTCGCTGCTCGGCGAGGGCCGGCGCTGGTGGATCACCTCGAACAGCGACCTCCACCTCAAGGAGTCCGACGCCACGCGCGTCGGCGACTTCCCGACCGGGCCAGGCTGGGAGGCCGGCGCGACGCTCGGCAACTTCGACCGTGCCGGCCGCCGCCCCGACCCGGTCGCGACGGCCACGCCCCAGAACGGTGCCGACTTCTGGCCGGGCGAGTTCAGCCGGAACCACGTCGGCGCCGTCGACCGGTCGTCCGCCGCGCTGCTCGACGCGATCCGCGCCGGTCGGCTCTGGGTCGACCACGGGCACCTGGTCGCCGGGCTCTCCGTCGTGCTCCGGGCCACCGGCGGGCAGGAGGCGCAGGCCACCCTGGGCGGGACCCTCACCGTCCCGCGCGGCACCGCCCTCGAGCTCGTGGTCGACGTGGTGCCCACCTCGACGCCCACCTCACGGGGCACGATCCCGCGGCTCGCCCACCTGGACGTGATCCGTGGCCGCGTCACCGGACCCGTGGCCGACCGCGACGAGCAGCGCGCGCCCGCCACCCGGGTCGTCGAGCTGCTCGACGTCGCCGACCGGTCCGCCGCTCCGTTCCGCGTCGTCGTGCCGCTCGAGCCCGCCACCGAGGACGGCTACGTGCGCCTGCGCGGCAGCGACGGCCGGGTGCACGGCGTCGGCCCGCTCGGAGCCGACGTCGACCCGCGGGCACCCCAGCCGTTCCCGATGAGCCCGGCCGACCCGTGGGCCGACACCTGGCTGTACGCGAACCCGATCTTCGTCAGCGTGCGCTGAGCCGACCGCGGCCCACTCCTGGGGGAACGTCGTCGCGACCGTCCCGCGTCACGCCGCGGGCTGGCACCGCGGGCACCACCAGGCCCGCCGCGTGCGGCCGTCCGGCGTGGGAGGGTCGTCGCGCGCCTCGACGCGGGTGCCGCAGCGCAGGCA
>NZ_JACYNS010000196.1:0-1819 GCF_014839405.1 Frigoribacterium sp. CFBP 13605
CGACCACGGGTTCGGCGGCGAGGTTGAACGCCCCACCGGCGCGGCGGTCGATGGCCCGCCAGAACGCGTCCGCGACGTCGCTCGCGTGCACGACCTGCGACACGAAGCGCGGGGCGAGCGGGATGAACGGGGGGCGCACGCGCTGCATCCAGCGGGTGGGCACCCAGCGTCCGGCGAAGAGTCCGACGATCTCGCTCGCCGCGGAGGCCTGGAACACGAGGCCCGGGCGCATGCGGGTCAGCGTGACCTCGGGGTGCTGCTCGACGAAGGCGTCCATGACGCGCTCGTTGATCGACTTGTGCTTCGAGTAGCTCGAGCGGCGGACGCCCTTGGTCTTGTAGGTCTCGTCGACCCGTCGCCCCTTGGGGCCCCGCGAGTAGGCACCGACCGACGACGCGACGAGCACGTGCGGCACGCCGGCCCGGGCGGCGGCGTCGAGGACGTGCGACGTGCCGAGCACGTTCGTGCGGTACATGACGGCCTTGTGGTGGCTCGGCTGCAGGGCCCAGCCGAGGTGCACGACGGCGTCGGCCCCGGCGAACGCCCGCTCGAGGGCCACGGGAGAGTCGTCGGCCCCGACGTCGATCGAGAACCAGGTCACCTCGCCGTACGGCGGCGTCGCCATGCGCGGCCCCCGGCGGGCGACGCCGACGAGGGAGGTCACCTCGGGTTCGGCCTGCAGACGGGTGAGCAGGGCGGTGCCCAGGTTGCCCGTGGCTCCGACGACGACCACGCGCATGGGGGTCTCACTTTCACGACTCGACGATCGGCCAGGCGCCGACCCCGGGTGGGCGGCAGGCCTGCCCCGAGCCTACGCGCGGCCCCTGGGCGACGGTCCGGCCTCGGCGGCGATGCGGGCGACGGCGGCCTCGTCGAGCACGAACACCTCGTCGCCGTCGCGCGGGTCGTGCGCGCGCACGACGGTCGAGCGAACCGACCCGTCGGCCGCCACCTCGACCACGGCGAAGCCCGAGCCGCGCACGGCCCGCTCCGTGCCGACGGTCGCCAGCACGTCCGTGTCGTTCGCCACCCCGGGCGCGACCACCACGGGGACGCCCGCCAGGTGGCCGACGATGTGGCGGTGGTAGTGCCCGGTGAGGACGACGCGGACGTCCGACGCCTCGAGGACCGCGGCCAGCGCCTCCGGGTCCTGCAGGGCGAGCGACTCGTGCAGGGTCGTCGGCGCCGCGATCGGCGGGTGGTGCAGCACGAGCACGGTGCCCCGCGCGGCGGGCGTCGCGAGCTCGTCGCGCAACCAGGCGAGCTGCTCGGGTCGCAGCAGTCCGTAGCCGGCCCCGGGCACGGACGTGTCGAGCCCGACCACCCGCCAGCCGTCGACGTCGCGCACGAGGTCGAGCGGCCTCGCCGGGTCGCCGCCGAGCACCTCGGCGAAGGGCTCGCGCAGGTCGTGGTTGCCCGGCACGAGCACCACCTCGGCACCGGCCGCTCGGGCCCAGGCGTCGGTGCGTTCGCGGAGGTGCCGGTAGGAGGCGCGGGTCCCGTCGTCCGACAGGTCACCCGACCCCACCAGCAGTCGCACCCCCTCGACCCGCGCGGCCTCCGCCAGCACGAGGTCGAGGGCCTCGGTCGTGTCGACGACACCCTGGTGCAGGGCTCCGTCGGCGAGCAGGTGGGCGTCGCTGAGGTGGACGATGCGGAGGGCTCCGGGCGGCAGGGCGTGCATGCCGCGACGCTACCGGGTGCGGGGCGGCGCGTGCGCCTGGCCCGGGGTGCCGGGGCCGCTCGGGCGCCTCGCGCGGCTCGGGCCAGTCGGGCGGCTCGCGCTGCTTGCGCCGCTCGGGCGGCTCGGGCGGTCGGG
>NZ_JACYNS010000197.1:0-1790 GCF_014839405.1 Frigoribacterium sp. CFBP 13605
GCGGGCGGGCAAGCTCGCGCGGGCAGGCGCGGGCGGGCAGGCAGGCGCGGCGGGCAGGTTCGGGCGGCGTCCCGGGTCGGCGACCCGCGCCTCCTCGTCCCCTGGTCAGGCGGGAGTCGACACCGAAGAACGCGGCGCGGCACCGGTCCGTGTCGCGAGGACGTCGCGCACGGTCGTCCAGCGTGCGGGACCGTAGCGGTCGCCGTCGACGTGCCGCAGCTGCGCGTCGCTGCTGAACATGTTGACGAAGTACTGCATGCCCTGCCAGGCGGGGAAGGTGTCGTCGCCCTTCGACGTGCGACGCATGACGGCCGCCATCGCCGACAGGGTGCCGGTCGTGCCGGCCCACTGCGGCTTGAAGGACGTGCCGGTGAGCTCGCTCATCGTGCGGGCGACCTGGCGTGCCGTGACCCGGTCGCCGGCGACCTCCACGACGCGCGGCGCCTCGGGGTCGAGCGCGACCCGGGCGACGACGTGGGCGACGTCGTCCTTGGTCGTGAAGTCGAGCACCTGGTCGGCCGACGACCAGAACAGCACCCGCTTCCGGTCGAACAGGACCAGGGGCGCGTCCCCGGTCAGCAGGTCGGTGAACATGCCGTTCAGCACCGACGTCGCCCGGATCGGGGCCGCGTCGACGTCGGCCGCGAACTCGCGACGCAGCTCGAAGTTGCGGTTGCTGCCCGGCGGGATGCTGCGGTAGTCGGCCGAGTAGTCGGAGGGCACGAACCGGGGCACGCCCGCCGCGACGGCGGCCTTCAGGAGGGCGCGCTGCGCGTCGACGATCACGGAGCGGGTGCCGCTGACGGCGGACACGACGACGTCGGCGCCGCGGGCGGCGTCGGTCAGGGCGGGCACGTCCGTGTAGGAGGCGCGGGTCACCTCGACCCGGTCGTCGTCACCGAACAGCGTGGTCGCGCCGGTGCTGCCGGGGCGGGTCAGGACGCGCAGGCGCACGTCGTCCGTGGCGTCGCGGAGCAGCTCGCGAGCGATGCGCTGGCCGAGGTCGCCGGTCGCGCCGGCGAGGAGGACGGTGGTGGTCATGGGGGAGTGGCTCGTTCCGTCGGAGGGTCAGAGGCCAGTCTGCGCGCTCGGCGGCGACGCGGTGCGGTGCGGCTGGTGGGGTCGGGTGCTGCGGATGGCACGACGCCGGGATGTGGGCACGACGCCAGGACAAGGGCTGGCGCTGTGCTCACATCCTGGCGTGGTGCGTGGTGCGTGGTGCGTGGTGCGTGGGGGAGGGGACGTCCTCGGGGACGCGACCCGCGCCTCCTGCGGCCCGGCGGTGCCGGTCGTGCGCACCCTCATCACCCGGAGGGGAGCACGATGGCGGGGACCCGTGGCGCCCGTGCACGGGCGAACGGAGAGAGCCGCATGAGCACCACCGACCCCGACGACTTCGTCACCCGCGCCGCACGACGGGCCCGTGAACTCATCGACACCTCCGACGTCGTGCCGCCCGTGGCACGCGGTGCCCTGCACGACCTCGCGGGCCGGGCCGAGACGGTGGTGCGCGACGTCACCGACCGGGCCGGGTCGTCGGCCCACGACCTGGTCGACCGCGCCGAGGTGATCGCCGACCGGGCCGAGAAGACCGTGCGCGACGTCGCCGAGACCGTCACGATCGCCGCGATGGAGGCCACCGACCAGGCCCACCAGCGCTACCGCCGCCGGGCCCGCGTCACCAACGCCGTCGGCGCCACCGTCATCACCGGGCTCGTGGTCGCGCTGGTGGCGAGCAGGCGTCGGGGGTAGCAGGCGTCGGCACCGGCGCCGCCGCCGAGCTGCCGGCC
>NZ_JACYNS010000198.1:0-1763 GCF_014839405.1 Frigoribacterium sp. CFBP 13605
CAGCCCGGCGCCGATGCCGGGAGCGGCGCGACGGGTGCCCCCGACGCGGCGAGCGGCGCCACGGGCACGACCGCCGCCGACCTCGACGCGTTCCGGACGGCGTACGACGAGCGGCGACAGGCGGCGTGCCTCGGGCTGCTGCCGGCCGCGAACGTGCGGTACGACGCGTGCCTCGAGCAGTACCTCTTCTGGGTCGCCGGCGACCCGAGCCCCGATCCGTTGAGCGCTTGGGGGCACAAGGGCGAGGTGGTCCGCAGCGACGGGGTGCCCCCGGTCGGCTGCGACGGCAACCTCGCGGGCGGCACGTCGACCACGGGCGACGTCGCCGCCGCCAAGTGGTGGGCCTCGGCCCCGCACCGCGACGCCGTCTACCGACCGGACTTCCGCGGAGACCTCGCGCACGCCTGTGTCGGGTTCGCCGCCGTGCACGGGGGAGCACCGGACGACAGCCCGGACTTCGTCCGTTCGGCCAGTCGTTGGTACGCCTGCTGAACGAACCGCGGGACGGCGCCTCGACCCTCGCGGGCCTCCCCGTCGGCGGTGACTGGTAGACAGTCCGCATGACACTTCGATGGGGAATCCTCGGCGCCGGCGGCATCGCCGCCACCTTCACGTCCGACCTGCAGGGGGCGGGGTCGACCGTCTCCGCCGTCGGATCGCGAGACCTGGCCAAGGCACGCGAGTTCGCCGACCGTGCCGGGGTCCCGGGGGCTCACGGCAGCTACGACGACCTGGTCGCCGACCCCGAGGTCGACGTGGTCTACGTCGCCACCCCGCACCCGTTCCACGCCGAGAACGCCCTGCTGGCCATCGCTGCCGGCAAGCACGTCCTCGTCGAGAAGGCCTTCACCGTGAACGCCATCGAGGCCGAGCGGGTCCACGCGGCCGCTCGCGAGGCCGGCGTGGTCGTCCTCGAGGCGATGTGGACGCGGTACACGCCGCAGAGCGCGCGACTGCGCGAGGTCGTGCGCTCCGGGGTCATCGGCGAGGTGCGCCTCCTGACGGCCGTGCACGTCCAGTCGCTGCCCACCGATCCCCACCACCGCATCAACGACCCGGCCCTCGGCGGCGGGGCCCTGCTCGACCTCGGGGTGTACCCGGTGTCGTTCGCGGACGACCTGCTCGGGGCGCCCTCGACGGTCTCGGCCGCCGCCACGCTGAGCGACCAGGGCGTGGACGCCCGCGTCGCGATCCAGCTCGGTCACGAGTCGGGTGCGACGGCCCAGCTGTACGCCGCCCTCGACACCTCGGGGCGCAACACGGCGACGCTGCTCGGCACCGCCGGCCGCATCGACGTCGACGACACGTTCTACGCGCCCGGGGGCTTCACGGTGCGTGATCAGGACGACGCCGTGGTCGAACGCTACGAGGCCGACGAGAACGGGCTGAGGGGCATGCACCACCAGGCGCTCGAACTCGAACGGGTCGTGGCGGCGGGCGAGCGAGAGAGTCCGCTGCTGACAGCCGCCGACGTCGTGGGCGTCATGCGCACCATGGACGAGGTCCGCCGACAGATCGGCGTGCGGTACCCCTCCGAGGGATGACGTGGGCGCGAGGCTCCGTATGATGTCCTCGATGAGCGATCAGGGTGAGCCACGTCACGACCGTCCCGAGTCGACCACGGGGGGCGACGGCGTCGGCTCCGGCGACGCGGCCCGGTCCACGGGGGCGGGCGCCTCGGTGCGGCGTTGGGTCTCCTCGCGTCCGCGGGGGGTCGTCGTGACGGCGGGCGTCCTCGCCTTCGCGCTGCTCGGCGGCGGCGC
>NZ_JACYNS010000199.1:0-1699 GCF_014839405.1 Frigoribacterium sp. CFBP 13605
GCCGTGCTCGCGGCGCGGGTCGCGCCGGCGCTCGCGGCGCGGGTCGGGCGGGGTGGGCGGGCCATCGGGCCTCCGATGCTCGGGTGGTATCGGTCTGCGCGGCGTGGATTGCATACAATCCTGCCGCACGCCCCAGTTTTGTATACGAATTGTTTCGCGCGGGTAAAACGTGGCCCGGCCGGTCCGGCTCCGGCCCGTCTCGCCTAGAGACGCACCCGCCCGCACCCGCACCCGCACCCGCACCGAGGTCGCACCACGATCGCGTCACGAAACCACGCTCGGGGTTGGTTCGACGACTCGGAAGTGGTGCGACCTGAGCGTCACGGCAAGGGCAGCCCTGCTGAACGGAGGTTCGCGGCCAGGCGGGGTGGGTGCGACAACTCGTCCCAGACCGTTCGCGCGAATCCGTTGACCTCGGGCCGGTTGCGGATGCGGTCCTCTCGGATCTTCTCGTCCACCACGACTTGTCCGGGCGACCGGCCGTTCTTCCACCGCCCTTCCGCGTACTTGATCCGTCCGTCGAATTCGAGCACGACGCCGAACCGGGGCCACCAGAAGTCGACGACGTCGGCGAAGAGGCCGCCGTCTTCCCAGGTGAAACGCTGCTGGAGCACCGGAGGAGGCGCGCCCAGCTCGTGCAGGACGACCCGCGTCAGCGACTCCCCCGGGGATTCGGCCTCGGGCGTCGCGAAGGCGACCGCCCGGCGTGCACTCGGCAGGCCTCGTGCCGACCCACGTCCGTCGAGGACGTGCCGCACGTCATCCGCGGTGGCGAGCCCCCTCCGCACGAGGGCATCGAGGGCGACCACCGCGTCACGGAACGACGACGTGAGGGCGAGATCGGCTGCTGTTCGAGCCGGAGAGGTGAGGGAAAGTGGAGGGAGCGACCGCACCTCCTCACCGGAGAGCGGTCCCGGGTGCCGCACGACGTTCGCCGTCGTCTGGGTCGTGCGGCGGTCCGGGTCGACGACGTGCACGCGGCTCGGCCACTCACCGAGGGCCGGCAGCTCCCAGCATGCGGCCGCCGACGCATGAGACACCACCATCCGCGAAGCGAGCCGCGGCATGACGGCGAGGACGAGGATCAGGTGGCGATCCCGAGAGGAGGCCGCTCGCCACGCGGCAGCGTCGACGGCTGCCCCACGACGCACCCGGACGAACTCACCCCGCTCGACACCACGACGCACAGCCTCGGACTCCCGCCGCCCGTGCTCGAGCCGGTCGGACCGGATGATGTGGGGCAGATGTTCGATCACAGGGAGAGACTGCCGTCACATGGCGGCCCGCCAGTGGTTGTCCACAGGCAGGGCGACGACGAGGTCACACCACGTCTGCGGCATCGAACCGCCCGACGGGGCAGTTCGACGACTCGACGGTGGTGCGACCTCGTGCAGAGCGGGGCGAAGAAGCCGCGCGGAGGCGAGGAGGCGCGGGGCGGCTACTCGAGGTTGGCGTGACGGGGCCAGAGCTCGTCGGCATCGGCACCCGAGCGCTTCCACAGCGCGTGGAAGACGGCGTCGCCGAGCAGCACGACGGTCTGCTCGAACAGCCCGCCGGCGTACTGCGACGACGCGGCTCCCGAGCGGTCCTGCTTGTCGGCGGCGGGCACCACGAGCACGGCCTCGGCCAGGTCGGCCAGCGGCGAGTCGGCGGCGGTGGTGATGGCGGCCACCCGCGCGCCGGCGTCGACGGCCGTCCG
>NZ_JACYNS010000200.1:0-1620 GCF_014839405.1 Frigoribacterium sp. CFBP 13605
GGGGCGGTGCGGGCGGTACAGGGCGGTGCGGCGGGGGCTCAGCGCTGCAGCGAGGCGGTGGCGCCGACCCGACCGCGCGCGACCCGCACGGCGACCGTGACGACCAGCACGACGGCGGCGGCGACGATCGCGGCCACCCCGGCGACGACGTTCTCGGGTTCGCCGGTCAGGCGGCCGACCGCGATCCAGGCGAGTCCCCACGAGAGCGACAGGGCGGGGGCGAGGCGGCCGCGCCCGGCGAAGGCCAGCACGACGCCGACGAGTGCGGCCACGGCGAGCACCACCGACGACCAGAACCCGGCCGCGAAGCCGAAGCCGTCGAAGCCCGCGTCGACCAGGCCGGCGGCGACGTTGGCGACCGTCGCGACGCTGACCCAGCCGAGGTAGAGGCCGAGGGTGCCGTCGGTGACGACCGCGTCGACCCACCCGCTCGACGCGGTGTGGAACAGGATGACGAAGATGCGCGCGAGCACCAGCAGCAGCGCGACGATCACGACGGCGCCCAGCCAGACGCTGCCGAGCTGCACGGCGGCGAACAGCCAGGCGGCGTTGAGCAGCAGCGAGGCCGCGACCCAGTAGCCGAGCCGACGGTGTCGGGTCACGGCGCGCTGACCGGGCAGGGCCTGGTAGATCGCGTAGGCGACGAGGCCGAGGTAGATGACGCTCCAGATGCTGAAGGCCGTGGTCGCCGGGGCTACCGTCGTGGCCGTCGCGCTGAGGGCCCCGCCCGCCGCGTCGGACACCGCGACGCCGCCGAACGCGCCCGATCCGTAGGCGGCCAGCACGATCGCGAGGACCGCGGTCACGACCACGACGATCTGGCGGACGACGTCACGCGACGTCGCGGTCTCGGCAGGGGGTCGGGTGCTCGTGTCGGTGCTCATGAGGGGGACGCTAGTCGTGCCCGCCGGTCGATCTCTTAGTTGCTAAGAGGATTGTCAGGGAAGGGGCGGCGAGGGAGGGGCGGCACAGCCGAGGAGGCGCGGTGCGGTCGGGCGGTCAGCCCACCTGCACGGGCGGCCCCGCGATCAGCAGCACCACGAAGACGACGACCACGGCGACGACCAGCAGCAGGAGGGCGAGGACGAGGTGCCCGAGCATCCAGCGCAACAGGCGGTCGAGGGGGCGTCGGTCGCGCGGGTCGTCGGTCGCCGTGCGGCGCCAGGCACCGGCGAGGAGGCCGCGGCGGTCGATCCAGCGCTCGACGGGCAACGAGGCGAACGGCACGACGGCGCTGGCGAGGGCGGCCAGGGTCACCCCGCCCGACCAGCGCTGGTTCACCGCGACGACGACGCCCGCGACGAGGTACGCGAGGAACACGAAGCCGTGGATCGGCCCGGCCACGCTGACCGGCCAGTCTCCGACCCCCACCGCGTACTTGAGGATCATGCCCACGATGAGCAGCGACCAGGTCACCACCTCGGCGACGGCGAACGAGCGGAAGAGGGTGCGAGGCGACACGAGCTGCTCCTGGTGAGGGGCCGACGGGGACGCGTCCATGCTCGCAGCCCCCTGCTGAGCGCCGGCCCTGCCCGATCGCCCCGGTGACTCGGCCACGCGGCCCTGCCCGCTCTACGCGGCCACCCGGCGACCCGGCCACGCGGCCACGCGGCCACGCGG
>NZ_JACYNS010000201.1:0-1502 GCF_014839405.1 Frigoribacterium sp. CFBP 13605
TCGGCGGCGGTGGTGATGGCGGCCACCCGCGCGCCGGCGTCGACGGCCGTCCGGGCCGCGGCGACGATGCCGGACGTCGTGCCCGAGCCGCTCGCGGTGAGCAGCACGTCCCCGTCGGCGATGGCCGGCGTCGTGACCTCGCCGACGACGTGGACCTCGAGTCCGAGGTGCATCAACCGCATCGCGGTCATGCGGAGGGCGAGACCCGAGCGACCCGCACCGTGGACGAAGACGCGCTCGGCGTCGTCGAGCAGGTCGGCGAAGGCGTCGAGCTGGCCGGACGTGTCGGACGAGTCGTCGCCTCCGGCGTCCGCGTCGAGCACCGCCGAGACGGCGGCGTCGACCTCGTCGGCCACGAGCTCGAGGGCGGTGGCGACGAAACCGTGGTCGTCGTCGGGGGTCGTGCTGTCTGCGGGGGTCACGGGTACCAGCCTGCTCGCCCCGCGCCTCCGGCGTCCAGGTTCGGGCAGGCGGTCCGCGTCGACGGGCTCCGGGCGGGGGTGCGACCAGAAGGGGGGCCACCGTCGACCCGCACTGGGGGCAGCCCGGCTGCCGACCGCTGCCTAGCCTGGGACAGGGGGACGAGACACCGAGAGACACCCGAGGAGCACCACGTGACCAGGACGGTCGACACACCCGCGCACCCGACGCGCAGCTACGAGCGGCTGAGGCCTGCCATGCGCCTGTTCTACCTGTGGACGCTCTCGCGTTCCCGGCACGTGCCCTCGCCACGCGGACGGCCGACCTACCGGGCGGACTCCCCCGACCCCGACACCGTGCTGCTGATCGGCACGGGCCCGACCCACGGCTTCGGCGTGACGAGCCACGAGCAGGCGCTCACCGGTCAGATCGCCAAGGAGACCTCGAAGAGCACCGGTCGCGCCTGCTCGGTCGACTACATCGGCGACGAGATGATGAACGCCGGTTCGGCCCGTTCGTGGATCGGCGACCACGACCTCAGCCTGTACGACACGGTGGTCGTGATGCTCGGCCTCAACGACGCCGTCATGCTCACCCCGCTCGAGGGATGGCAACGTGACGTGACGACGCTCGTCACCGACCTGACCCGCCGCGTCCACCCGACCGCCCGCATCGTGCTGGTCGGCGTGCAGCCCGTGCGCTCGGTCACGCGGTTCGACAACCCGTTCGGATCGGTCGCCGACCGGCACGCCGCCCGCATGAACGAGATCACCGAACGGATCGCCGCGCAGCACCCGTCGGCCTCGTACTTCCGGCTGCCCCCGGGAGAGCTGCAGCCCGGTCGCCCGCACGGCTGCGAGACGATGTACCGGAAGTGGGGCTCCGTGGTCGCCGACCGGGTGGCCCCGACCCTCGACGTCGTGCGCCGCGGCGAGACCGTCGAGCACATCGGACGCACGTCCGTCGCACCCGTCGTGCCCGAGCGGGTCGCCGCCCAGCTCGAGGTGGCCCGACTGGCGGCGTCCGTGGCCGCACCGGCCCCGGTCGACCCGGTCGTCGCACAGCTCGGGGCCGCGCGGGCG
>NZ_JACYNS010000202.1:0-1446 GCF_014839405.1 Frigoribacterium sp. CFBP 13605
GGTGGTCGTCAGCCGTCACGCCACCCGCTGACCCGCGCCGGCGACACCGGCGCCGGCGGCACCGGCCCGGCGGCACCGGCGCGAGCGCCGGATCGGCGGGGGGCGTCCACCCCTTTCCCCGGCGGCATGAGCGATGATGGCCTGATGAGCGACCCGAACGCCGCCCCCGGTCTGCGCGAGCGCAAACGTCTGGCCACCCGACGAGCGATCCAGGTCGCCGTCCTCGACCTCATCGTCGAACACGGGCTCGACGCGGTGACGGTCGACATGGTCAGCCGCCGGGCCGACGTCTCGCCGCGCACCTTCTTCAACTACTTCCCCTCCAAGGAAGAAGCCGTCGTCGGTGATCCGCCCGCGCTGCCGGACGGTCGAGACCTCGAGCGGTTCGTGGCCCAACGCGACGAGCCCGTGCTGTCGAGCCTGATCCAGCTGCTGACGCACGCCGTCGAGTCGGCCACGGTGGATCGCGAACTGGTCGTCCTGCGCCGACGGGTGCTGCGGGCCCACCCCGACCTGCTGGCCCGTCGCATCGCGTCGACGCGCGTCTTCGAGGAGCGACTGACGACCGTCGTCGCGCAACGAATGGCGGCCGACGAGGGGGTGGCGGACGACGCCGTCGACGCCTCGTTGCTCAGCCGCGCGCACCTGGTGTCGCTCGTCAGCATCGCCACCCTCCGCCATGCCTGGGCCGAGTGGATCGACGACGACGACGTGGACCACCTCAGCGACATGCGGTACAGCCTGCGCGCCCGCATGGAGGCCAGCTTCGTCGAGCTCGGTCGCCTCGTGACGCGTGAGGTCCGCTGATCCTGTACAGTATCTAATCGTGCCGCGAGGCACGGGCAACCGGCCGAGGCCGGCCCCGCCGCTTTAGCTCAGTCGGTAGAGCGTCTCACTCGTAATGAGAAGGTCATCAGTTCGATTCTGATAAGCGGCTCCACCACAGCCCCGGGTCACCACGACCCGGGGCTGTTCTCGTCCGAGGGCGTGCCTCTCGAGGCCCCGGTCCCGGTCCCTCCGCCCCCAATAGTGGTGAGGGCGTCGTCGACTTGTACCCCGAACGGCCCCCGGGCGTCGTTCCGTCGCCCTACGGTCGATCTGCGACGACCACCTGATGCCGGAAGGAGATGGCCCGCATGCCTCTCCGAGTGATCTGCACCGCGCTGCTCGCCGCCGTCCTGGCGGGCATCCTCCTCGTCGTCTGGGCCGGAGGCGACTCCTCGGCCCTCGCGACGGCCGGCGTGGCCGACGGACCGACGACGGTGGTCCTCGCGAGCGGCGACCCCGCATCCGAGGCGGGCCCCACGACCGAGGACGCAGGAGGCGCGGGGTGCGTCGACGACGCCACCGGCGCCTCCGTCCCCTCGCCCGCGCAGCCCGGCGCCGATGCCGGGAGCGGCGCGACGGGTGCCCCCGACGCGGCGAGCGGCGCCACGGGCACGACCG
>NZ_JACYNS010000203.1:0-1444 GCF_014839405.1 Frigoribacterium sp. CFBP 13605
CGCGGACGTCGTCGTGCGCGACGGCGTGGTCGCGGCCGTGGGGCCCGGGGCCGCGGCGTCCGTGGGCGACGGTCGCCGCGCCTCCTCGTCCGGGGTGCCGGCCGGGGTCGAGGTGGTCGACGCGAGCGGACTCGACGTGCTGCCGGGCTTCGTCGACGTGCACGCGCACGACGACGCCGCGTTGTTCCGCCCGGGAGGGGTCGCGCCCAAGACCGGGCAGGGCGTGACGACCACGATCGTCGGCAACTGCGGCCAGGGCGTCGCGCCGTCGCCGTCCGACGCGCGGGACCGATCGCTCGAGGACTACTCGCGGCCGGTGCTCGGCGGGTTCCCTGCGCGACGATGGGCGACGTTCGCCGACTACGTGCGGACGCTGGCCGAGGGCGACGCCGACGGCACCTTCGGCCTGCACGCCGCGACCCTCGTTCCGCACGCCCCGCTGCGGGCGGGCGTGCTCGGCTTCGACCGTCGACCGGCCGACGGCGTCGAGCGGTCGCTCATCGCGGCGTCGGTGGGCGAGGCGCTCGACGCCGGGGCGCTCGGCGTCTCGCTGGGCCTCATGTACGCACCCGGCGACGCCGCCGACCGGCCCGAACTCGTCGCCCTGGCCCGGGAGTGCGCAGTGCGGGGCAAGCTGCTGGTCGCCCACGTCCGCAACGAGGCCGACGGACACCGCGACTCGATCGACGAGCTGGCGTCGCTGGGGCGCGAGACCGGGGCCGCCGTCCACGTCAGCCACCTGAAGGTGACCGGGCCGCGGAACGTCGGCGGCATGCCCGCGATCGTGGAGCACCTCGACGCCTTGCGCGACGACGGTGTCGACGTCAGCGCGGACGTCTACCCCTACGACGCGGGCAGCACGACGGTCGCGTCGCTGTTCCCGCCGGCCACGGCCGACCACGGGGTCGAGAGCCTGCTCGAGGCGCTCCGTCCCGGCACGCGCTCGCGGAGGGATGTGCTCGACGGGCTGCTCGAACCCTGGGCCGGATCGACGCTCGAGAACCAGTACGCGGCGATCGGCCCCGAGCGGATCTCGGCGGCGGGGTTCACGCGACCCGAGCACGCGGGCTTCGAGGGGCGGCCGCTGTCCGAGATCGCCGAGGCGGTCGGTGCCGACCCGCGCGAGGTGCTCGCCGACCTCGTCCTCGCCGAACGGGGCGCCTTGACCGTCATCGTGTTCCACACCGACCTCGAGGGCATGCGGACGGCCCTGGCGTGGCCGCACACCCTGGTCGGCTCGGACGGGCTGCCGCGCGAGACCGGCACCGTGCATCCCCGCCTGTACGGGACGTTCTCGCGCGTGCTCGACGAGTACGCCGGGTCGGGGCCGCAGGCCGTGCTGTCGCGGGGCGAGGCGATCGCGCGCATGTCGACCCGCGCCTCCTCGCGGTTCGGGCTGGGGGGCACGGGTGCCGGCGCGGGCGGAGGCAGATCGGAAGAGCGT
>NZ_JACYNS010000204.1:0-1434 GCF_014839405.1 Frigoribacterium sp. CFBP 13605
TCGCGCGGTCTCGTCGGGCGCGGTCACGCCGGGCGCGGTCACGCCGGGCGCGGTCACGCCGGGCGCGGTCACGTCGGCCGTCTCGTGCGGGGCGCCGCTCATCGCGACCAGTCCCCCGACTTGCCGCCCTGCTTGTCGAGCACCTTGATCTCGCCGATCACGGCGAGCGCGTCGACCGCCTTGATCATGTCGAAGAGGGTCAGGGCCGCGACGGACGCGGCGGTCAGGGCCTCCATCTCGACCCCGGTGACGCCCCGGGTCGAGACGCGGGCGATCACGGTGACCTGCGCCTCCGTGGTCTCGAAGTCGACGGTGATCGCGCCGAGCGGCAGCGGGTGGCACAGCGGGATGAGCGTCGGCGTCTGCTTGGCCGCCAGGATGCCGGCGATGCGGGCGGTGCCGAGGGCCTCGCCCTTGGGCAGCGATCCGTCGACCAGTCGCGCGACGACGTCGGGCCGGGTGGTCAGCACGGCCTGGGCGGTGGCGATCCGCTTCGTCTCGGACTTGCCGGTCACGTCGACCATGTGCGCGGTGCCGTCCTCGCGCACGTGCGAGAGCGGGGCGTCGGTCGGGGCGTCGGTCGGCGGCACGTCGGGCGGGGTCGGGGTCATCGGTCGGCCTTCTCGTGGGGGGCGGGGTCGTCGAGCGCCCAGACCTCGACCCGGTCGTCCGCGTCGACGCGGTCGACCCCGACGGGGATCGAGACGAGCACGGTGGCCTCGGCGTGGGCGGCGAGCAGGTGCGAGCTCGGCCCGCCGACGAGGTGGGCGCGCCCGTCGACGTCGACCCGGCCGCGACGCAGCTGGTGCTTGCCGACCGGCGAGTCCACGGGGTGCGCCATCGGCACGGTCCAGCGCCGTCGGGGCAGGCCGACGCCGGTGACGCCCTGCAGGGCGGGGCGCAGGAAGGCCTCGAACGACACGAGCGAGCTGACGGGGTTGCCGGGGAAGCAGACGACGGGCAGCTCTCGGTCGTGCACGCGGATCGTCCCCCAGCCCTGCGGCCCGCCCGGTTGCATGGCGACCGGACCGAACGTGACGCCGGCACCCTCGAAGGCGTCGCGGACGACCTCGTAGGCACCCGCGCTGACCCCGCCGCTCGTGAGCACGAGGTCGACCTCGTCGGCGTGGCGGGCGACGACGGCGAGCAGGGCGGCCGCGTCGTCGGTCACCCGGGCGGAGGTGACGACGACGCCGACCTCGGCGAGCGCCGCGGCCAGGGCGACGCCGTTCGCGTCGTGGATCTGGCCGGGCCCGAGCGGGGCACCGGGTGCGGCGAGCTCTTCGCCGGTCGACACCAGCAGGAGGCGCGGGCGGCTCCGTACCTCGACCGCGTCGATCCCGGAGGCGGCGAGCACGCCCCACCGCGCGGGCGTCAGTCGCGTCCCGGCCGCGAAGAGCACGGAGCCCGCGGCGACGTCGCTGCCCGCGGCGC
>NZ_JACYNS010000205.1:0-1430 GCF_014839405.1 Frigoribacterium sp. CFBP 13605
CGAGTCCGCCGACGCCGAGGCCGCCGACCCCGCCGACCCGCCGCCGGCACCCGTCGCCCGTCCCGCCCAGTCCGGCCCGTCGTGCCACGCCACGGCGCCCGGCACGTGCGCGAACACGCCGCCGGAGAGCCACGCGCGGTGGGCCCACTCCCAGTCCTCGCCGCCGTAGCTCGTGAACGACTCGTCGAAGCCGCCGACCTGGTCGAAGAACCAGCGGGTGCAGCAGGTGACCGCCCCGATCAGGTGGCGGTACGACCGGTCGTCGGCGTGCAGCAGGTCGGCCGACCAGCCGTACGCCTGCTGCAACCAGCGCGGCTGCTCCAGCTCGTGGGCCGGCCCGGCCACCTCGACCGGCTCCGACACCGGCACGGCCACGCCGCCGCTCCGACCCAGGCCGACACCGGCCCGGTCCTCACCGGCCCCGTCGTCACCGACCCCGCCGTCACCAACCCCGCCGTCACCGACCCCGCCGTCACCGACCCCGCCGTCACCGCCCAGCACCCCGGCGAAGTCCGCGTGCTTCCGCTGGCCGACCGTCACCGCCTCGGGGGCGAGCGCCGGCAGCCGGGTCAGCCGCAGCACGTAGTCCGGCTCGGGTGACGTGTCGGCGTCGACGAAACACAGCACCGATCCCGACGACGCGGCGACGCCGAGGTTGCGGGCGGCCGAGAGCCGGAACCCGAGGTCCTCCTGCACGATCAGCCGCACCCCCTCGGGCACGGTGGGTGGCGTCGGCGATCCGTCGTCGACGACGATCACCTCGAGCCGTTCGGCCGGGTAGCTCTGACGCGCCAGCGCCGCCAGCGTCCGGTCGAGCTCGGCCTGCTGCCGGTAGTGCACGACGACCACCGACACGAGCGGCGGCAGGTCGGGCCACACCCCGTCGAGGGCGTCCCACGCGTTGCCGACGACGAACCGTCCGCCCGCAGGAGGCGCGGTGTCGGTCGCGTCGGACACCGGCGACCCGGCGTCGCGGCTCACCAGCGCACCCCCTCGGTCCACCACGCCGCGTAGGCGTCGGCCACCTCGTCGAGGCCGGGCAGGGTCCGGGCGTCGTCGTCGAGCCAGGTCGACGCCGGGTCGGCCAGGGCGGTCGCGATCGCCGTCGCCAGACCGCCGTCGGGGTAGAGCGTGAGCGTGCCCGGCCGGAGGGCGGCCATCTCGCGCGAGTACCTCGTGTCGGGCACGAGCGGTCGTCGCCCGGCCGCGATCCAGGTCGCGATCGATCCGGAGGCCGACACGTGCTGGTGCGCCGCCACGGGCACCGACGCGCGCCGGGCGCGGTCGAGCAGCGTCGCGTCGTCGAGGTAGCCCGTCGCGCCGAACGGCACGCCGAGCGCTGCCGCCTCGTCGACCAGCTGCTGCAGCTCGGCCTCGTGCCCCGAGGAGGCGCGGCCGAGCGCCACGACGCCGGTCGCCCGCGCGTCCGG
>NZ_JACYNS010000206.1:0-1387 GCF_014839405.1 Frigoribacterium sp. CFBP 13605
GCCGAGGCCCGCCGCGCCCTGGGCGACCTGACCCGCGACGACGTCGAGTCCGACCTGGCCCGGCTCGCGCTGCGCGTGGCCGAGGCCACCCGGGCCCGTACCGCCCTCGCGGCATCCGAGGCGGCGCTCATGGCCCACGACCGCGAGGTCGACGAGCTGCGGGCCGAGCGGGACGACCTCCGCGAGCGAGCCGCCACCGGCCGGGAGCGCGTGGCCGCCGACCGGCGGGCCCTGCTCGACGACGAGGCCGAGATCGCGCGACTGCTCGACGGTCGGGCCCCGACCATCGCCGAGCTCACCGCAGCGGTCGGTGACGGCGTCGAACGCGACACGCGCCTCCTGACCCTCCTCGACGCCGCCGACGTGGCGTCCGACGCGGCGGCCGTCCGACGTGCCGAGCTCGCGGCCGCCCTCGAGCGCAGCGGGTTCGACGACGTCGACCAGGTCGCCGACGCCGCCCTCGAGGCAGGCGACCTCGCCGCGCTCGAGGCGCGGGTCTCGGCCCACGAGCGCGAACGGGCGATCGTCGCGGCCGGGCTGGTCGAGCCCGAGGTCGCCGTGCTGACCGGCGACGAGGTGGCGGACGTCCCGTCGGCCGTCGAGGCCCTCGACCGGGTCGAGGCCGAGCTCGACGAGGCCACCGACCGCGCGACGCGCACCGGCGACCGGGCCGGGCGGTCGCGCCAGGCCCTGGCCGCCCTCGAGGCCGTGACCGCCGCGGCCGACGCCGCCGTCGAGCACGCCCGGGCGGTGGTGCGCATGGCGAACCTCGCCAGCGCCTCGACCGGCGAGAACGTCAAGGGCGTGACGCTCGGCACCTACGTGCTGCTGCGCCGGTTCGACGAGGTCGTGGCGGCGGCGAACGTCCGGCTGTCGGTCATGTCGAGCGGGCGGTACGAGCTCGCCTCGTCAGACGAGCGCGAGGTCGGGTCGCGCTCGCGCAAGACGGGGCTCTCGCTCGTCATCCGGGACGCGACCACCGACACCACCCGCGACCCCGGCAGCTTCTCGGGCGGTGAGACCTTCTACGCCTCGCTCAGCCTCGCCCTCGGCCTCGCCGACGTCGTCCAGGCCGAGGCCGGCGGGCTCGAGCTCGGCACCCTGTTCGTCGACGAGGGGTTCGGCTCCCTCGACCCCGAGACCCTCGACGCGGTCATGAGCGAGCTCGGCCGGCTCAGTGCCTCGGGGCGGGTGATCGGCATCGTCAGCCACGTCGACGAGCTCAAGCAGCGCATCGCCGACCGGGTCGAGGTGCGACGCCGCCCCGACGGGTCGTCGGTGCTCCGCTCGACGGCCGGCTGAGCAGGCAGGGCAGCGCGGATCGGCTGAGCGGGACGGGTCGGCTGAGCCGGCAGCGGGGCGGGGCAGCGCGGCGGGCCGGCTGGGC
>NZ_JACYNS010000207.1:0-1375 GCF_014839405.1 Frigoribacterium sp. CFBP 13605
CCGTCGGCCCCGGACGCCGCAGGTGTCGCCGACGGCCCGCCGGCCGGGGCCTCGGTCGAGGCCTCGGCCTCGACCGGCAGCTCGAGTCGCACCCGCCAGCGCCCGTCGGCGGTCGCTCCGGTGTCGAGCCGCCCACCGATCAGGTCGGCCCGTTCACGCATGCCGACCAGCCCGAAGCCGCTGCCCCCCGACGTGTCGTGAACGACGGGCAGGTCGTTCTCGACGACGATCACGAGGGACCCGGCCGTCGCGGTCAGGTGCAGCTCGACCGTCGCCCCCGGCGCGTGCCGACGGGCGTTGACGAGCGCCTCTTGCACCGTGCGGTAGGCCGTGACGTCGGCGAGCGGGGCCAGCGAGGGCAGCGTCCCGTCGACGTGCGACGCGACGACGGCCCCGGAGGCGCGGGCCTGGTAGACGAGGTCGGCCACGTCGCCGAGACCGGGGACCGGCACGGTGCCGCTCGGTCCGTCGCCGGTCTCGCGGAGGATGCCCACGATCGACCGCAGCGCGTCGAGGGTCTCGCGGCCCTGGGCGCGGACGCTGCGGAGGGACTCCTTGGCGCGCTCGGGGTCGCCGTCGACGAGGCGTTCGGCGGCACCGGCCTGCACCACGAGCCCGGTGAGGTGGTGCGCGGCGACGTCGTGCAGCTCACGGGCCATGCGGGTGCGCTCGGCGGCGACCGCGGCCCGGGTGAGCGTCGCCTGGTGCTCGACGCTCTCGGCCGCGCGGGCCCGGGCGTCGCGGTCGTGGGCCCGGCGCAGGGCCACCCACGAGCCGACGGCGGCGCTCACGCCGTTGATCAGCACGGCGCTGGCCACGAGGGCGAGCGCCTCGACGACGACGCCGACCTCGCCGAGCCCGGCGGGGGCGCCCAGCTGGTCCTTGACGATCGCCGACGCCCCGACGGCGGCACCGACGGCCTCGATGCCCACGGCGGCGAGCACCGCCCCGACGACGTCCCGGGTCGGCCGCAGGGTGGCGACCGTGTAGGCCGTGACGACGGGGGCGGCCGTCCACAGGGCGAGGCCGGTCGGCAGCACGGTGAGCAGGGCGGCCTGCAGGACGGCGACCGCGAGCAGGGCCGTGACGGGGCGGACGCGCCGGAGTGCCAGGGGCACGTGCTGGACGAGCGCCAGCACGATCACGGCGACGATCTGGGCGGTCGGGATGCTGCGGTTCGCGCCGTAGAACTCGCCCGCGGCCAGCAGCGTGGCGAGGAAGGCGATCGTGACGAGGGCCCAGACGGCGGCGAGGGCGACGTCGCGGCCGAGCACCGTGTGCACGCCCAGCCGGTCGAGGACGCGGCGCACCGTCGCCATCCCGGGCCCGGTCGAACCGGCCTGCCCGGCCGAACCGGCCTGCCCGGCCTGCCCGG
>NZ_JACYNS010000208.1:0-1271 GCF_014839405.1 Frigoribacterium sp. CFBP 13605
CCCCCTCGACCTGCCACGCCGACCAGTCGGGCCGCAGCCCCCGGGCGCGCTCGACCACCGACGGCCACTCGTCGTCGACGGGCCAGGACGGCGCCACGACGGCGAGGCCGGCCCGATCGAGCGCCCGGGCGGTCGTGAGCTGCTCGTCGAAGGGTCGGGTCTGCGGCACGACCACGGCACGTGCGCCGAGGGCGGCGAGGTCGGCGACGGTGTTCTGGCCGGCCCAGGTCACGATCACCTCGGCCGAGGTCATGGCCTCCCACGGATCGTCGACCCACGTGTCGAGCCCGAGGGCCGACCAGGTCGTGCCGGGCGTGGCCCGAGCCGCGCGGGCGACCGCGGCCGAGAGGTCCCCGTGGTCGCTGCCGCCGGCACCGCCCACGAAGAGGACGCTGCCGGGCACGACGGCCGACCCGCGGTCCGAGGCCCCGCGCCCGTCCTGCCGCGAGATCCCGCCGACCCAGCGCACCTTCTCGGCGACCCGGTCGAGCGCCGACGAGTCGTGCGTCCCGGCGGGCCAGGGCGCGATCACGCGCGACGCCGCGTCATAGGCGAGTCGGTGGGGTTCGTCGGTCCGGTCGCCGGGTTGCGAGACCACGACGACCTCGACGCCGAGCAGCCGCACGAAGAGCGTCACCTCGACCGAGACGTCGACGACCATCGCGTCGAAGGGGCGCCCGCCGTCCGCCGCCCCGGCGATCTCCCCGGCGATGCGGGCCAGGCGGGAGGCGTGCCCGGGGTGCCCCACGGGAGCCCAGTGCAGCAGGCCTCCCACGGTCGGCGAGGCGTCGGCGGGGTGACGGACCACGCCGTCCGGGCCCGTGGTCGGGGCGTCGTCGCGCTCGAGTTCGATCCAGGTGGTGTCGTCCGGCAGGTCGACGGGGGCGCTCAGCGAACTGAAGACGACGACGTCGGCGTCGAGGTGCGGCCGGACGGCCGAGAAGCGGGTGCGGTGCCCGGCACCGTGGTGGTGCACGTACCAGCCGACGAGGGGGCGGGCGACCGTCGAGGTCACGCCGTCACGACCCGTCGGCCCGTGCCGGCCGGGCGCACGGCCGACAGGCCGCCGGCGAGGGACGAGGAGGCACGGTGCCGGCCACCCACGCCGGTCGGCTCCGTCGCCGCGACGGCGGACGTGCCCGGCGCGCGCTCGTCCGAGGCCACGACGTCGGCGTACAGCCGCTCGAGGACGGCGGCCCGGGCTCGCAGCGAGAACCGGTCGACGGCGTCCTGCCGCACGGTGCGGCGGGCGTCGGCGTCCGTCCCGACCC
>NZ_JACYNS010000209.1:0-1269 GCF_014839405.1 Frigoribacterium sp. CFBP 13605
CTCGTGGCGGGCTGTGGACATCGTGGCGGCGTGCGGCGGGGCGCAGCGCGGCGCCGCCGCGGCCACCCGTCAGGGCGCGGGCTCACCCGGGGCCGGCGGGTCGCGGACGACCTGCTCGGCTGCGGCCTTGTCCAGCGTCCCCGGGAAGTTGAACCGCCCGAACTTCCCGGTGGGGTCGTGCGGGCTCACCGGGCGGGCGATCGAGGAGGCGCGGATCACCTCGATCAGCAGGTCGCGTCGGGCGTCGTCGAGCGCGGGCGTCGACCGCTCCCTGAGCAGCACGGACGCCGTCGGCCCCCGACGTCGGCCGATCTTCAGCAGCAGACCGGCCTGGTCGCCGTCGCTCAGCCCCACGAGCTCGGCCCGTTCGACCTGGTCGAACGGCACCACCCGATGGCGGATGCGCAGTCGACGCCCTTCGAGGTCGATCGCGAAGGGGGCGTTGAGCCACAGCACGACGTTCCACCCGACCGCGGCGGCGGTCGCCCAGAACACGAACGAGATCGGCACGGCGATCGGGCCGAACAGATCGACCAGCGACTCGCCGCCTCGAGAGAAGAAGGCACCGGCCGTCCCAAGGATCACGGTCGCGGGCAGGAAGACCCGCATCGCCCGCACCAGCACCCTCTGCTTCGGCTCGTCGTCGAACACGATCCAGGTCTCGTCGGACATGTCGTCACCGTACCGGGCGCGCGACTAGGCGAGCCGCGCCTCCAGGCCGGCCCGCACGTCGGGCCACTCGGCGCGGACGATCGAGAAGTAGGCCGTGTCGCCCAGGGTGCCGTCGGCGGCGACGCGGTGCGAACGCAGCACCCCCTCGGGGACGGCGCCCAGCCGACGGATCGCTGCCGCGCTCCGCAGGTTGCGGGCGTCGCAGCGCAGCGCGACCCGGTTCAGGCCGAGGGCGTCGAACGCGTGCGTGAGCAGCAGCAGCTTGGTGGCGGGGTTCGTCCGTCCTCCCCAGAAGGGGCGGCCGTACCAGGTGCTGCCGATCTCGACCCGCCCCTGCGCCGGCACGAGGTCGTAGAGGGTCGTCGTGCCCCGCACCTGGCCGTCGTCCTCGCCGCGCACCGTGAACGCGAGGGTCGTCGGGTTCGCGAGTTGCGCCTCCACGTGCTCGGCGTAGGCCGCGACGCTCGTCGGACGCTGCGTCACCATGCCCGCCCAGAGCCCGTCGTCGGTCAGCGGCCAGAGCGCGGCAGCATCCTCGACGGCGAGCGGATCGAGCCGCACGCCGTGCCCCATCAGCGCGACGTCGTGGATCATCGG
>NZ_JACYNS010000210.1:0-1248 GCF_014839405.1 Frigoribacterium sp. CFBP 13605
CCCCCGCCGGGGCGAGCAGCAGGGGCACGCCCAGTCGCTCCGCCTCGTCGGCCGCCTCCGCCTGGCCCGCCGCGTCCCCGTCCGCGGCGACGACCGCGACCGGACTGGAGGCGAAGAGCGCCCTGCTGGCCTCGACGGCCCTCTCGGAGGCGCTGGCGCCGCCGACCACCGTGACCCGCGCCTCCTGCTGGTGGGTGACGAGGGCCGTGCGCCCGTCGGCGTCGTCGGTCGAGGTCGACGTGCAGCCGGTCGCGGCGAGCAGGACCACGGTGGCGAGCGACGCCGCCACGGTCAGGCGGGACGGGCGGGAGGGGACGCGGGATCGGCGGGTACGGGAAAGCACCGATCCACGGTAACCGCGACCGCCGACACGGGCGCGCCGACGGCTCAGCTCAGGACGTCCTTCGTGGTGAACCGGCCGAGTGCCAGCGCGCCGAAGACCACGACGTAGCCGGCCTGCAGCAGGGCGTTGGCGCCGAACGAGTCCCACGAGACCGGGTCGCGCATGAGGTCGGCGAATCCCAGCCAGTGGTGCGTGAACAGCCAGGGGTCCAGGACGTCCAGTTGCGGCAGCGCATCGACGATCTGGGCGACGGTCGAGAGCACGATCGTGGCCGCCATGGCCCCGACGGGCACGCTCGTCAGCGTCGAGGCGAACAGGCCGATGGTGCTCAGGCCGAGCAACGACATCGTGACGTAGAGCGCCATCAGCAGCAGCCTCAGGGCGTACTCGCCCAGGCCGATCGTCTGCCCGGAGAGCAGGGTGACCGGCCCGACCGGGAACAGCGCGGCCCCGGCGATCGCCCCGAACACGACCACCACGAGCGTGGCGGCGAGGCAGAACGCCGCGGCCGCCGCGAACTTGACGAGCAGGAGGCGCACCCGGCCCACCGGCGTCACCAGCAGGTACCGCAGGGTGCCGAGGCTCGCCTCGCCCGCGATCGTGTCGCCGGCGACGACGCCGACGGTCAGCGGGAGGAAGAGCGGGATCGCCACCGTGAGGGCGGTGAGCGAGACGAAGAGGCCGTTCTGGGTGATGTCGCCGAGGAAGGCGGGCCCGCGACCACCGCCGCCGTCGGACGACGTGACGCGCACGGCGACCGCGAGCAGCACCGGGATGAGGGCCAGCGCGGCGAGCAGCGCGATCGTGCGGACGCGGCGGAAGAGCACCGCCAGCTCGCTGCCCAGCAGGCCGAGGCCCAGCGCGCTCCGGGGGCGGTCGACGGCGGGGGCGGCGTCGGGACGCGC
>NZ_JACYNS010000211.1:0-1184 GCF_014839405.1 Frigoribacterium sp. CFBP 13605
GCGACGCGACGCGCACCGGAGCGGTGAGGGCGGAGGGGCGCAGAAGAGCGGCGAGGGCGGCGGCGACCGTCTCGGCCGGGGCGGCCGACGTCGCGACCTCGACCGGTACGGAGCCCCCGGCCACCGACGCGTCGCTCGGCACGGCGGAGGTGCCGTCGGTCGTCGAAGCCTTCTCGGTCGTGGTGGTCGCGGTGTCGGACTCGTCGACCGGGGCGGTCGGTGCCGAGGTCGCCTCGGCGAGGGGCCAGCGCCAGGGGACGACGGACGGGGCGTCGAGCGACGACGACCCGGCCACGGCCGAGGCGGACGCCGGAGCCGGGGTGGGGGCAGGAGGAGACGCGACAGGGTCGTTCCGGTCGGCACCTCGCGTCGAGGAGCCTTCGTCGCGCATGGCGGCACCGAAGCCGGTGGCCGCGCGGTCGGCGTCACGGGCGGTGCCGGCCCCCGGGCCCCGCGACCCCGCGGAAGGGCGGAGCGACGACGCATCGGACAAGGCAGGAGGCGCGAACGGCAGGGTGCGGGACAGGGTCACGAGGCCACCCCCGCGCTCATCAGCTTCTGCAGGGCCGCGGTCATCAGGTCGGTCCCGGACGAGGACGCGCCCGACGCACCGGCGGCACCGGAGAGACCCGACAAGCCCGACAGGCCGGACAGGCTCGACAACGCGGACGAGGCGGACGACGCCGGGGCGGCACCCGTCGCGCCCTCGGCCGGGACGATGCGCCGGATCGTGCTGAGGTCGGAGTCCTTGTACCAGTTGTCGACGATCTGGACGTCCTTGCCCGGGCGGGGTGCGTGCAGCACCTTGCCGTCGCCGAGGTAGATCACGATGTGGCCCTCGCCCTTCGGCACGAGCAGGTCGCCGGGCTTCGCCTCGGCGAGCGAGGGCACCTCGGCGCCCATCTCCGCCTGGTCGGGCACGACCCGCGGCATGCTGACGCCGAGGTCCCCGAACACGGTCTGCACGAGGCCCGAGCAGTCCATGCCGGTCCGGTCCTCGCCGCCGAACACGTACGGCACGCCGAGGTACTTCTTCGCGGCCTCGACCACGTCCGAGCCGTCGGCTCCGCTGCCGCTCGCGACCGACCCGGCCACGGCGTCCACGGAGGCGCTGGTCGCCGTCGCCCCCGTCCCGGACGTGCCGGCGAGCGCGTCGGCGAAGGCCGTGGCCGACGTCGCGGACG
>NZ_JACYNS010000212.1:0-1130 GCF_014839405.1 Frigoribacterium sp. CFBP 13605
CTCGCCGCGGCGCCGAACTCGCGTCGCGCGGTGGGGACGCCGGGCCCGGGCGTCATGACCAGCTGGAACGCGGCCGGGCGCTCGTGCCCGAAGGCCCGGAAGGCGTCGAGCACCTCGCGGGCCGACCCCGCCCCGTCGAGCCGCGCGGCCAGGTCGGTGAGGGTGGCCTCCGCGACCGACCGCAGCAGCGCCTCCCGGTTCTCGACCCTCTTGTAGAGCGAGGGTGCACGCACGCCGACCCGTGCCGCGACCGCGGCCATCGTGAGGCCGGACGGACCGTCGGCCTCGAGCAGCTCGCGCGCGGCGAGCAGGATGGCGTCGGGTGAGGTGCGGTCGGGTGTGGGCATCCGTCAAGTATAGCTATTGACAATAGCCATGATGGCTAACTACCGTAGCCATCATGGAACTCGCCCCCTCCCTCCACCGCATCGGCAACGACATCGTCGCCGCGTACCTCGTCGTCACGCCCGAGGGCGTGACCGTGATCGACGCCGGTCTGCCCGGCCTCTGGTCCGAACTCGTCTCCGAGCTGGCCTCCGTCGGACGCACCCTCGACGACGTGAAGGGCGTCGTCCTCACCCACGGCGACTCCGACCACGTCGGCTTCGCCGAGCGGCTGCGTCGCGAACACGGGGTGCCCGTGTACGTCCACGCCGCCGACGCCTCGCGGGCGAAGGGCGGCCCGAAGCCGCGGAACGGCATGCCGCCGATGAAGCTCGGCCCCCTGCTGGGGTTCGGCGGCTACAGCCTGCGCAAGGGCGGGGCGAGGACCGCGTGGCTCACCGAGGTCGTCGAGGTGCACGGGGGCGAGACGCTCGACCTGCCGGGTGCGCCTCGGGTCATCCCGATGCCCGGGCACTCCGAAGGCAGCATCGCCGTGTTCGTCCCGGGCGTCGACGCCGTGTTCGTGGGTGACGCCCTGACCACGCGCCACGTGACGACCGGGCACGTCGGGCCCGCACCGGCTCCGTTCACCGACGAGCCCGAGCAGGCCCTCGCCTCGCTCGACGCCCTGCTCGGGACCGGTGCGACCTGGGTGCTGCCGGGCCACGGTGCCCCCTGGGACGGTGGCGTCGACGCAGCCGTGCGTGCCGTCCGCGCCGCCGCCCGCTGACCCGCCGCGCCGGCTC
>NZ_JACYNS010000213.1:0-1104 GCF_014839405.1 Frigoribacterium sp. CFBP 13605
CTGCGGGCCCGGGTCGTCCGCGCGGTCGCCGACCGGGGGCGCGCCTGGGTCGACCGCCACTCCTCGGCGCGCGTCGCGACGCTCGTCGGCCCCGGGCTCGACGCCCTCGACGAGTACTTCGCGCGCTACCTGCCGCAGCTGGTGCTGACGGCCCTGGCGACGCCGCTGCTCATCGTCGTCATGGCGCTCCACGACTGGTTGTCGGCCCTGATCGTCGTGCTGACCCTGCCGTTGATACCCGTCTTCATGGTCCTGATCGGGTGGACCACTCGGGCCGCCCAGACCCGGCAGTGGGACCGCCTGACGCACCTCGCCTCGTCGTTCGCCGACGCCGTGGGCGGGGCGTCGACGCTCAAGGCGTTCGGTCGCGAGCGGCGCCAGGTCGAGCGGATCGGTCGCATCACCGACGACTACCGGGTCGAGACGGTCACGGTGCTGCGCGTGTCGTTCCTCAGCGGTTTCGTGCTCGAGCTCGCGGCGTCGCTGTCCGTCGCACTCGTCGCCGTGTCCATCGGCATCCGGCTCGTCGAGGGGTCGCTGGGGCTGACCGCCGGGCTGTTCGTGCTGTTGCTCATCCCCGAGGCCTACCTGCCCCTCCGCCAGGTCGGAGCCAACTACCACGCCGCGGCCGACGGGGTCGCGGCGGCCGACGACGTCTTCGACCTGCTCGACGACGAGGACGGCGACGTCACGCCCCGGTCGTCCCGGGCGACGACCGACGCCGATCCGGCCGCGGCCCTCCCCGAGGCCGACGCGCTCGTCGTCGACCGGGTGTCGGTCGGCCGAGGAGGCGCGGTGCGGCTGGCCGAGACCTCCTTCGTCGCCGAGACGGGTCGCGTCACCGCGGTCGTCGGACCGAGCGGTGCCGGGAAGTCCACCTTGCTCGACGCCGTGCTGGGGCTCGAGCCGTGCGAGGGACGGGCCGTCTGGCGCTCGTCGGGCCGCGCGCCCGCCCGCCACGAGATCGCCTGGTCGGGCCAGTCCGCCCAGTTGTCGTCCGGCACCGTCGCCGAGAACGTCGGCCTCGGCGACGAGGACGGGCCCGACACCGAGGCCGTCGTCCGCGCCCTCGACCTGGCCGGCGCGGCCGGCCTCGACCCGGCG
>NZ_JACYNS010000214.1:0-1094 GCF_014839405.1 Frigoribacterium sp. CFBP 13605
CGGGCACGGGCACGGGCACCGGCACGGGCACGGGCGCGGCCACGCCCTCGGACACCACGATCCGCTGGTGCCCGACGCTGCCCGCCGAGGAGTGCGCCCCGCCGAGCACCTCGCCCGCGGCGACGAGGCCGAGCCCCACGCCGGCGCCGATCGTGACGAGGGCGAACGAGCGCAGCCCGCGTCCCTCGCCGAACCAGAGCTCGGCCTGGGTCAGCGCGCGGACGTCGTTCTCGACCCAGGTCGGCAGGTCGGTCATGGCGGTCAGCAACTCGGCGAGGGGCACGTCGTCCCAGCCGAGGAACGGCGCGTGCCGCACGTGGGCACGGTCGACGACCTGTCCGCCGACGGTGACGCCGACCGCGCGGATGCGGTCGTCCCGGCCGCGGGCCGAGGTCACGACCGCCGCGACCTGGGCCACGACGGCGGCGGGCGACGGGTCGGGCAGGTCGTCGTCGTGCCCGCCCAGCACCCTGCCCCGCTGGTCGGCCACGACGACGAAGAGGCGGTCACGGGTCAGCTTGACGCCGACGAAGTGGTGGGCGTCCGGGTCGAGGTCGAGCGGGACCGACGGGCGACCCGAGCCGGACGGCGCGAGGGACGCGCGTTCGACCAGCAGCCCGCTCTCGAGCAGGGGTCTGGTGATGCGCGTGAGGCTCGGGCCCGACAGGCCGAGCCGGGCGGCGAGCTCGGTCCGGGGGCGGGCGCCGTGCACGAGGATGTCGAGCACCACGGCCTGCGCGCTGCCGGCCAGCGGGGACCAGCCGCCGTCGGCGTGGCCGAGGGGACCATGAGCGGGAGCGGCGTGCCCGGGAGCGTGGGAGTCCGTCACGCGACGATCCTAGGTGGCCGACCCGCGCCTCCTCGTCCCGACGTCGGGCCCCGCCCGGGCCGAGCCATCGCCGCTTCGGGTCCCCCCGACGCGCGTCGCTGCGTACCCCGCCACCCGAAGTGGGGGACAACCTCGGGGCCCCTCGTGGCCGAACATGAGTCGTGGTGATCCTCATGGACGAAACGCGCGAACTCCCCCTCTGCACGCTGTGCGCGTCGCCGACCCGTCTCGAGCCCAACCCGTTCTACGGCACGGCCCTCTCGGT
>NZ_JACYNS010000215.1:0-905 GCF_014839405.1 Frigoribacterium sp. CFBP 13605
ACGGGCCTGTCGCCCGGCGCCTCCGTCGGCGCCGGACTGCGCCCCGGGCGAGCCGAGCTGACCGGAGCGGTCACCCCGGCCGTCGGACGGCTGGTCCTGGGACGAGAGGTCGACGCTGGTCTGGTGGCCCGCGCCTCCCGCGGTCGTGGAGGCGGCCGTCGCGAGGTCGCGGCGCAGGTCGCCGAGGATCGCCCGCACGGCGTCACGGCCGGCGTCCGACGCGGCGAACATCTCGACGTGCGTGCCGTGCGCCGAGACGTGGGCCCGGACGGTGACCGGGCCCAGCGCCTCGGGGGCGACATCGACCGTGACGACGTGCACCCCGGGGCCCGCCGCGGCGAGCGTGAACAGGGGCCGGGAGAGCTGCGAGGTCAACGGCGCCGGCGGGGTGGCGACCGGCGACGGGGTCGCGGACGAGGAGGCGGCGGTCGCGGCGACGGGGAACGTCGCGCCGACCGCGGGGGCGGCGAACACGATCGGGTCGGTGGTCGCGGGTGCCGGGGTGGGTGCGGAGGTGGACGCCGCGGGCGTCGCCGTGGAGGCCGCGGGGGCGGAGGCTCCGGCCGGAGGCGCACCGGAGGGCGTGGCGGACGGCCCGGACGGCGCGGACGGTGCGCCGGTCGTCGCGCTCGACGGACCGGGCGTGCCGGGTAGCACGAGGGCGGCCGGCGTGAGGGCGCGGTCGACCGCTGCCGGGACGGGGGTGGGAGCGGGCGCCCGCATCGGCGATCCGTTCCGGGCCGAGTCGCCGACTGCGGCGACCGTGTCGGGACCGGCGGCCGACTCGGCGCGGACCGCACCACCCGGAGCGGACGGCGTCGGCTCGCCGGGTGCGACGGGCACACCCGCGCCGGCGGCCGCGGGGCTCGCCGCGGTGGCGGACGTGCCGGCGGGACCCGGGGCAG
>NZ_JACYNS010000216.1:0-871 GCF_014839405.1 Frigoribacterium sp. CFBP 13605
GCCGTCGCGTTCGCCGACGGGCGGTCCGAGTCGCCGGGTGAGTCGCTGAGTCGGGCGGGCATGAGGGCCGCCGGGCTCACGGGGCCCGTGTTGCAGGCCCGGTTCCCGGTGACGGGCCCCCTGATCGGCTTCGTGGACTTCTGGTGGCCGCAGTTCGGCGTCATCGGCGAGTTCGACGGCGAGGTGAAGTACCGCGACGAACGGATGCGGGCCGGGCGCAGCCCCGAGCAGGTCGTGATCGACGAGAAGCGGCGCGAGGACGATCTGCGAGCGCTGCCCGGCGTGCGCACGGTCGTCCGATGGACCTGGGGCGACGCCCTGCGCGCCGAGCCCATGGTGCGGGCCCTCGCGCGCGCCGGGGTGCGCTGAAGGGGCTGGCAGCGCAACACCCCCGAACCGGCGTGACACCCTCGGATCAGAGGGTGTCACGCCGGTTCGGGGGTGTGGCAGCGGGTCGGGTCAGCGACCGCCGCGCTGGCCGCCGCCGGTGCGGGCCTTGCCGCCCACGAGGCCGCCGACCTTGAGCGAGCCGGGACGGCCGCCCTCGGACGAGGCGCGTCGTCCGCCGCTGCGCTGGCCGCCGTCACGCTGGCCGCCCTCGCGCGAGCCGCCGAGCGACGCGGCGAACTCGGCCTGGTCGTTGCGGACGGCGTTGGTGCGGCTCTGGCCGCCGTCGCTCTGGGTGCCGCTGCTCTGGGCGCGGCGACCGGTCTGGCGGGTGCCACGGGTCTCGTCGCGAGCACCGTCGCGCGTGCCACGGGCGTCGTCGCGGACGGGCGTGGACGAACCGCGGCCCGACTCGGTCGAGTAGAAGGTCGAGGCGCCACCGCGGGGAGCGGCGTCGCGGCGGGCGCCGTCGCGGCCACCCTGG
>NZ_JACYNS010000217.1:0-823 GCF_014839405.1 Frigoribacterium sp. CFBP 13605
GGCGGCGAGGACGGGGGCGGACGCGACCACGGCGGCGGACGCGACCACGGGGGCGGCCGTCGGCCGTCCTGCGGACAGGACCCGCGCCTCCTGGGTGGTCGGTCGGACGGGGGCCGGCGTCGTCTCGCGGACGGCCTCGTGCTCGAGAGGGTGCTCCGGCTCGTCGCGCGGCAGGGCACCGAGCACCCGGTCGGTCAGCCCGACGAGGGCGAGGGCCACGCCGCCGACGACGAGGGCGGCACCGAGCAGCCAGATCGCGATGGTGACGAAGTCGAGGTCGCCGATGGGCAGGAAACCGCCGGCGAAGAGCCCGACCGTGGCCAGGCGGAAGGTGGCGGCGAGGACGAGCGCCGCGCCCGAGACCAGCATCGCGAGGGCGACCCAGCCCGTGACTGCTGCCTTGCCCATGCGACACCTCCTGAGGATGGAGCGCGCGTCGCGGGTCGGGCCCGCGCGGACGTCCCCTGCGAATGTAACCCGGAGGAGGGCTCGACCGTAACCCGCAGCGGTGGACGCGCCGTTCCCGGGCGATGCTCGGCTCCTGCGGGGGCTTCTCGGATGCGGGCCCGGGATGATCGCTCGCATGGCCAACTTCGACCGTCTCCTGGGTGCCGCCGCGCGTGCGCTCGGCAACTCCTCTTCTTCTTCGTCCGGCCGCGGTGGCGCGTCCGGCGGTTCCACCGACTGGCGTGACGTGGTGCGCAAGGTCTCCGACAAGGTGACCGGCGACGACCGCCAGGGCGGGCAGCCGCAGCAGGGCGGCCGCCAGCCCCAGCGCGACGGGTACGGGGCGCCGCAGCGGGGTGTCGGGCGCCCGGCCACC
>NZ_JACYNS010000218.1:0-820 GCF_014839405.1 Frigoribacterium sp. CFBP 13605
CGCGACGCCGTCGACCAGTCGTGGCCGCTGCCGGGCACGACGTGGCGGGTGACGTCCATGCCCGCGGCCCGGGCGGCCGCCGCGACGACGGGCATCACGGGCCCGTAGCGCGAGTCGGTCCCGCCGACGGCGAAGAACCCGGCACTGTCGGCGTAGGGGGCCCGGGCGGCCAGCACGGCGAGCGGCTGGGCGGCGTCGTAGGCCGCCCGGTCGCCGGCGAAGCCGCGCTCGACCGTCGCCCGTGCTCCCCCGTCCAGCAGTGGTCCCCGCTGCCCCGAGACGTCGACGAACGAGGCGAAGAGCTCGGGGTGGCCCGCCGCCAGCTGGAGCGAACAGGTGCCGCCCTCCGAGAAGCCCGACACGGCCCACGCACGACCGGGCGCCTGGACCGAGAGGTGGCTCGTGATCCACCGGGGCACGTCGACCGTCAGGTAGGTCTCGCTGTGACCGAGGGGTCCGTCGACGCACATCGGGTTGTTGGTCGGCCGCTCGAGCTGGTCGGGCATCACGACGATCGGCGCGAGGCCGTGGTGCATGCGGGCGAGGGCGTCGAGGGTCTCCACCATCCGTCCGGCGTCGACGAGGTTCTCCGGCGCGGCGCCGGGTCCCTGTCCGGACAGGACGACGTCGACGGGCAGGGGCGGCGGATCGGTCACGAGGGCGGCGGGCGGCAGGTACACCAGAGCGTCCCGCGCGTCGAAGTGGGACGCCGTGCCCGGGATGGCGACGCTGCCGAGCCGTCCGCGGGACGGCAGGTCGGCGGGTGCCCGCCAGGTGCGACCCAGGTCCGGGGCCGCCGGGGTCGACGTCCGGCCGGCCC
>NZ_JACYNS010000219.1:0-757 GCF_014839405.1 Frigoribacterium sp. CFBP 13605
CGAGCCCGAACTGCAGGCCGCCCGCGAGCGCGGCGGCCGTGCCGGGCGCGCGGTGCCCGAGCGCCTGCGTCAGGGTGATCGACCCGGGGATGACCCAGCCCCAGCCCGCCGTCACGAGGGCGAGCGCGGGCCAGATCAGTGCCGGGCCGACGCCGGTCAGCGCACCGACGAGCACGAGGGCCGACCCCACGGTGCAGGTGACGAGCCCCACGGTGAAGAGGTGGTCCTCGGCGAAGCGCCCGACGAGGCGGCGGAACACCAGGGTCGAGGCGATCATGCACGACGCGTTCGAAGCGAAGACGAGCGTGTAGAGGCCCTCGCCGAAGCCGTACTGCTCCTGGAAGACGAACGACGACGTCGCGATGTACGAGAAGAACCCGATCGTCGCGGCGCACCCTGTCACGAGGTACCACCGGAAGCGCGGCATCGCGAGCAGCGTGCCCATCCGTCGCAGCGAGGCGACCAGCGAGCCCGCACCCGGCTCGGGGTCGACGAGCGTCTCGGGCAGACGGCGCGCGGCCGCCCAGGTCAGGGCGGCCCCGAGCACCGCGAGCACGACGAACGTCGCCCTCCAGCTCGACACCGAGAGCACGACACCGCCCACGAGCGGGGCGACGACCGGGCCGACGGCGTTGATCGCGGCGAGCGTCGCGAAGAGCCTGCTGCGCACGAGGCCCGTCGTCGCGTCGCCCACCATGGCCCGGGCGGCCACCGAGCCCGCCGCGCCGCCGAGGCCCTGCGCGACGCGCGCAACGAC
>NZ_JACYNS010000220.1:0-712 GCF_014839405.1 Frigoribacterium sp. CFBP 13605
ATCATCTTGATCAGTGTTCGCAACTCACTTGGTCCGAGGCTGTAAAGCAACTCGAGGACTTGGAAGTTGGTCCCACTTGAGGGCCGGGGAAGCTTCGCTCCGCCCGCACCTTTGGGGTGACAAGTGATTACTTTACACAGGGACGGGGCCCCACCCCCAAATGTTCATGCATCCCGGGCGTGTCGCAGCCCGCGCCTTCCACATCCAGTCCCGTTCTACTCAGGGGAACCCCCGCGGTGACGCGCTGCTTAGGCAAGGCGGACGCTTGACGGGTTCGCCCGAGCAGCCCCGGGGAACTTGGACACCGATCGGGATCGGCGTCCGAGGGTGGGGTATTTCCTTGGATCGTCCTGACACTTCGATCATCCCCGGCGATCAACGGAATGATGGGCGAACCGGGCGCCGGCATGGCCGGCGGAGTTCCTCCGCCAGTGGCAACGGCGACTCACCTGCCTGCTGCCCCCTGTCGATCCATGAGTCTCGTGGCCACGAACACACGTCGTGGCCATGAGCAACATGTGAGGCGTCTGCCGGGTGCCTCTCGGCGAAGCGCTGAAGAAGGACAAGGCAGACGAAGGCCGTGCTCGTCAGCTCACACCTCAGCAGTCGCGTCGTGGACTCCTGGAAAGCTAGGGACTTACAGACCTACAGACCTACAGACCTACAGACCTACAGACCTACAGACCTACAGACCTACAGACCTACAGACCTA
>NZ_JACYNS010000221.1:0-667 GCF_014839405.1 Frigoribacterium sp. CFBP 13605
GCCCCGACCAGCTGCGCGAGGGCCCGCCCTCGCTCGGCGACGGCCCCGGACGCGGCGGCCCGGCCTCGGGGCTCGACGACGGACCAGGAGGCGCGGGCGCCGGCAGCCCGGACGGCACCGGCACCGGCACCGATGAGACCGGCACCGACTCCCCGAGCGGCACCGACGCCGGGGACGCGACCGGCACCTCCTCGTCCGACGCGGTCACGGTCACCTCGTCCGAGGTGCGGAGCGACGACGAGGTGACCACGCTCGTCTCGCAGCTCAGCGACGGGTCGACGATCACCCTGACCACGGACTCGCGGTCGGTGGGCGAGACCCTGGTGCAGCTGCGCTGGGTGATGATCGGCGCCTCCGCGGCGTTCCTGCTGATCGCCGCGATCGGTCTCGCCCTCGTGGTGCGGGCCACCCTGCGGCCGCTCGACCGGATGACCGGCGTCGCCCGGTCGATCGCACACGGCGACCGGGGACGACGCCTGCGGCCGGCCCGACGCGACACCGAGATCGGCCGGGTCGCCGTCGCCTTCGACGAGATGCTCGACGGTGTCGAAGGGGCCGAGCGGGCCGCGCTCGACGCCGAGACGCGGGTGCGCGCGTTCGTGTCGGACGCCGCCCACGAGCTGCGCACCCCCGTCGCCGGGATGCGCGCCGCGGCCGACACCCTCGT
>NZ_JACYNS010000222.1:0-666 GCF_014839405.1 Frigoribacterium sp. CFBP 13605
CGGCGACGTTCCGACGGGCCGGGATCGGCCGCCGACGGGGCCGGGCCGGGATCCCCGACGGGCGGGGCGCCCCTCGGGACCGACGCGGCGTCGAGGGGCAGCAGGGCGGCGGCGAGGCGGGCGTAGGCGATGCGGGTGCGCGTGCCCAGTGCGGCGCTCGACACCGGCCGACCGCCGGAACGGGCCGCGTCGTAGGGCACGCGCACGACGGGCACGGTGGGGTCGTCGCCGACCGTGACGGGGGCCGCGCGACCGGCGTCGCCGACGTCGACCAGGGCGATGACCACGTCGGGCCGGTCGGGGTGGTCCTTGATCGCGGGCACGAGGGCAGCGGCCTCCTCGGCGGCGTGGCGGTCGGCGCGGGCCACGATGCAGACCGTCCGGCTGGCCGACACCACGTCGGTGAGGTCGGCACGCCAGTCGCGCACTCCCCAGTCGGTCACGACCAGGTCGAAGAAGCGGCTGATCGGGGTGACCTCGTCGAACCAGCCCGCCGCGGCGGCCACGGCACGGGACTCGCCCCGGGGGTCGAGCGAGAGGGCGTAAAGGCCCGAGGGCGTGCGGGGCAGACCGTCGACGGCGTCGACCGACCGGCGTGCCGTGCGCCTCCGCGAGCTCGGTGCCGCGCTCGAACCGACCGGCGCGCCGGCCTGCCACAGCATGCCG
>NZ_JACYNS010000223.1:0-654 GCF_014839405.1 Frigoribacterium sp. CFBP 13605
CCGTCGAGGCCACGCCGTCGACCGAGGCGGCCGGTGGCCCGGCGGCCGTCGAGAGTGCGACGGCGTCCTGGGCGACGGCCGCCCCGTCGACCTCTGCCACCCGGGCCGACCCGGCCGACTCCGCCACGCCGACCGAACCCGCGCCTCCGTCCGCACCGCACTCGGCCGCGTGGGCACAGACCCCCGACGCCGACCAGGCGTCCGGGGGCGGCGCGGCTCCCGTCACGCTCCAGCAGCTGCGTGACAGCTGGCCCGAGATCGTCGAGGTCGTCCAGAAGGCGCGGCGCACGGCCTGGATGGTCGTCGTCACGGCCACCGTCGTCGACTTCGTCGACGACGTGCTGACGCTGGCCTTCCCCAGCGCCAACGACGTCGAGAGCTTCAAGCGGCCGCAGGGCGCGGCCGAGGGCGTCAGCGAGTACCTGCGACGCGCGATCGTCGACGTCCTCGGCGTCAAGGTGAAGTACATCGCCCGCGTCGAGGGCGACGGGCCCGCGGGCCCGACCCCCACGGGTGCACCCGTCGACGCCGCCGCCCCTCCCGCCACGTCGGGTGCGCCGCGAGAGACCGGCCGGTCGACCACACCGGGGCCCGGGGTCGGACGCCAGCCGTCCGGGCCCGCGTCTCCGGGGTCGGCGCCGTCCGAGACGGGCC
>NZ_JACYNS010000224.1:0-650 GCF_014839405.1 Frigoribacterium sp. CFBP 13605
GCGCGCCGTCGCCCGTCGCGTCGGCCGCGGTCGAGGAGGCGCTGGTCGCCCCGGCCGCGGAGGCGGCGGTGGCGCCGCGCGTCTCGGCGACCTCGCCGCTGACCTCGTCGTCGACGAGCTGCACGATGTCGGCCGGGGTCTTCGCGGCGCGGAGGGCGGCGGTGAAGTCGTCGCGGATGAGGGCGCGGGCGAGCGTCGAGAGGACCGTCATGTGGTCGCCGTCGGCGCCCTCGGGCACCGCGATCATGAAGACGATGTCGGCGTCGCCGTCGGGGGCACCGAAGCCGACCGTGCGCGCGAGCCGGGAGAAGGCGAGGGTGGGCTCGGTGACCGAGGCCGACCGCGCGTGGGGGATCGCGATGCCGCCGGGGACGCCGGTGCCGACCGAGGCTTCACGCTTGATGGCGTCGTCGGCGAGCGAATCGGCCGAGCCGGCGCGGCCCGAGGCCGCGACGCGCGCGGCCAGGGCGCGGATGACGTCGGTCGACGTGCCGCCCAGGTCTTCGTCGAGACCGACGAGGTCGGTGCTGATGAGGGATGACATGCTGTTCTGCTCCTTGGGGTTGGGCGACGCTGCTCAGAGGTGCCCGACGGCCGCGGGGGCCACCGGGACGACGTCGATGTCGTCAGGGAAGGTCTGGTCGAGGCGG
>NZ_JACYNS010000225.1:0-632 GCF_014839405.1 Frigoribacterium sp. CFBP 13605
AGGACGACGCCCTCGGCGGCGAACGGCGAGGACGACGCGAGCGACGCCGACGTGGCCGTCGTGCCGGCCGGGGTGCCGACCGCGGCCGGGTTCGCGACGGTGGGGGCGGGGGCGGCGAGGTCCGTCGCGGAGCCGGCCCGCGCCTCCTGCAGGGGGGACGCCTGAGCCCGGGAGGCGCGGATCGGCTCCTCGAAGCGCGGGTCGACCCAGCCGGGTCGCGGCGTCGACGGGAGCACGTGGCCGGCGGGGGGCGGGCTGAGCGGTGCCGGGGCGGCTGCCGCGGGCGACGGGACCACGGAGGAGGGCGCGGAGACCGACGACGGGGCCACGGCCGATCGGGGCAGGACGGGCGAGGGGCCGGTGTCGGGGACGAGCAGGGCCTCCTGGTCGGCGAGCGCGGCCTTGTCGACCAGCGCCTCGGCCAGCCGCGCGGCACGACGGCTCGAGGGGGCACGCGTGGGCGTCCAGCCCATGACCGGGTCTTGGCCTCCGTCGAGGCTGTAGACGGGGCCCGTCGCGGCACCACCGGGCGACGCGGGAGCGGACGGGAACGGCGACGCGTCGGCCGGAGCCGTCGACGACGCGGTCGCGGAGCCGGTCGCGGTCGCGGAGCCGGTCGCGGTCGCGGTGGC
>NZ_JACYNS010000226.1:0-608 GCF_014839405.1 Frigoribacterium sp. CFBP 13605
CTACAGACCTACAGACCTACAGACCTACAGACCTACAGACCTACAGACCTACAGACCTACAGACCTACAGACCTGGAGTCCTGGAGTCCTGGAGTCCTGGAGTCCTGGAGTCCTGGAGTCAATGCTTACTCGAGATCCGCTTTCGACAGAGAGAAATGAACTCTGCTCGGCCGAGAACTACTCGAGCTCGAACGACGACCCGGGTGGCGCGACGCCGGCGCCTGTTGAACACGACAGCGGGCTCGAGCAGCACGGAACCGGGTGCTTGAAGTCGATGGTCGTCCAGACGGATGCTCATGCCGAGCGCCTGACGACTGCACCCGGGTCGAAGTCGCGAGCGTACAGCCCTCAGGATCACGTGCCTCGAGCTCTCTCCGACGCCAACACCATGGGGTCGCCCCTTCCACGACTGCCCGCTGCAGGCCACCCCGGTCGCAGCTCGACCGGTGGCAGCCGGCGGTGCGGAGGGGCTCACGCGGTGAATCATCGCCCTCGATAAATTGTCGTTGGACGCCGCACCGCCGCTCGCCGTGGCCGGGGTTGGTGGGTGGGTCAGCGTTAAACGCAGAAAGGCCCCTTCCGAAGAAGGGGCCTTTCTGGTGTTTCGT
>NZ_JACYNS010000227.1:0-550 GCF_014839405.1 Frigoribacterium sp. CFBP 13605
GTCTTGCTCTCTACTTGGAGTTTCGGTCAAGCGCCCTCGCCGTCTCTATCGGGAATCGGCATACTGAGGTCGTGCCGATCCCGCCCCATCACGAAGCCACATTCGGGCGGCTGACCGACGCAGCCAGGAGGACGTTCGGGACGGACCACGTCTCCGCGACCCTGCTCGATCCCGACACGGATCGCCTGCCGTTTCTGGAAGTCCCCGGACTGTCATTCATCGGTGAGCAATGGATCGTCGTCGAATTCGCCGGCGGCCGAAGACTAGAGCTCGAGTGGAACGTAGCCGGTGTCGGCCGGGCATTCAGTCTGCTCGAACGACGGCAGCTGAGGATGACCATCGACAAGACCGCCCCAGAGGGCCTGCCAGGCTGGATCGAGGCACTCGTCGGCACTCACGGCCGGGTGACGGTCCACGCTCCCGTCGCTGAGTTCGACCTGGAGGTGCGGGTGGTTCCTGACCGGGGTTCCGCTTTGCCCTTCTCCGTTCACGTGCGGCATGACGGCAATGTTGTGGTCGAGGGCTCGCAGCTTCACTGGTGGACCTTCGG
>NZ_JACYNS010000228.1:0-533 GCF_014839405.1 Frigoribacterium sp. CFBP 13605
CGCCTCCCGGTTGATCGACGACATGCTGCTGATGGCCCGCGTCGACCAGGGCATCTCGCTGGACGTCGCACCCGTCGACCTCGGGGCGTCGCTGCTCGCCGACGTCGAGCGTCAGCGGCTGCGACGGCCGTCGCTCGACCTGCGCGTCCTGCTGCCCGACGGCCCGGTCGTGGTGGCGGCCGACGCGGGTCGGGTCTCGCAGATCGTCGGCAACCTGGTCGACAACGCCGCTCGGGCGACGGGGGGCTCGGGGCGGGTGACGATCTGGCTCGACGCGTCGCGTACCGACGAGGTCGCGGTGCTCGTGTCCGACGACGGCCCGGGCGTGCCAGAGCGCGACCGCGAGCGGGTGTTCGACCGGCTGGTGCGGCTGGACGAGGCCCGACGGTCCGGGGACGGAGGCGCGGGCCTGGGGCTGCCCATCGCCCGCGGTCTGGCGCGCGCCCACGGCGGCGACCTGGTCTGCGAGCCGCCCGGGGTCGGCCGGCCCGGCGCGGTGTTCCGGCTGACGCTGCCCGTCACCGTGCGTGCGG
>NZ_JACYNS010000229.1:0-500 GCF_014839405.1 Frigoribacterium sp. CFBP 13605
CGAGGGTGAGGGCGACCGTGGACGGGGAGTCGAGGGGCGGGGCGCCCGGCGGGCCGAGCGCCGAGCACCACGGCCGCGGTGCGCACCGCGGACCCACGACCCGCGGGCACGGCGCCGCGACGACGCTCCTGGCCGTCGTAGGGACGGCCGCGTTCGTGCTCGGCGGGGCCCTCACCGTCCAGGCCGGCACCGCCCGTGCCCTCGAACCCGTGCCCGAGACCGGCCTCGACGGCCACCTCGTGCTGGCCGACGAACTGACCGGCACCGAGGACATCGCGCCCGCGGCCCCGGGCCGCTGGCAGATCGCGACCGACGTCACGACCGGCGACCGGGTGGCACTCGGCCTCGAGCTCGTCAGCTCGGGGTCGCTCGTCGACGACGAGGCCGGTTTCACGCTGGGGGTCGAGACCTGCGACGTCGAGTGGCAGCGGGTCGAGACGACGCCGCTCTGCGCGACCGGGGCGCGGACCGTGACCGCCCCGACCCGCGCCTCCTCGTTC
>NZ_JACYNS010000230.1:0-499 GCF_014839405.1 Frigoribacterium sp. CFBP 13605
GGCGCTGGCTAGGCTCGCGGGGTGACCGACGCCACCAGCCGACCCGCGCCTCCCGCCCCGCTCAGCCCCGTGCAGGCCGACGCCGTCCGTCGCGGCGCGCTGCCGCCCGTGGAGGAGGTCCGGCACGGCGTCTGGTCGGTCGCGTTCGAGTTCGGCGACGGCATCGACGACCACTCGTTGGGCTACGTCGTCGAGGGCTCCGACGGCGCCCTGACGGTCATCGATCCCGGGTGGGGAGTCGAGGCCAACCTCGACCGCCTCGAGAGCGCCCTCGCCGACGTCGACCACTCGCTGGCCGACGTCGACCTGATCGCCGTGACCCACCTGCACGCCGACCACCTGGGCGGAGCCGAGGCGCTGCGCCGGGCCTCCGGCGCCCGGATCGCCCTGCACGCCGCCGAGCAGCGCGCGCTGGGCGAACGGCCGTCCGACGCCGCGGCCGCCGACGCCGACATCGCCCGGTGGGGCGCGCCCCGGGACGACCAGGAGGCGCTGGTCG
>NZ_JACYNS010000231.1:0-435 GCF_014839405.1 Frigoribacterium sp. CFBP 13605
GCTGCCGGGCTTCGTGGCGACGAGCCGGCCGTCGCCCGCGGTGCCCCGCCCGTCGGCCGCGAGGCTGAGGACGGCACCGTGCTCGACCTGCGCGAGCGGCCGCAGGGTGATCGTGGCGAGCCGGTCGAGCACCGCGCGGGCGGTCTCGCCGCCGGTCAGCACGAGGTCGAGCTCGACGTCGGCGCCGATCCGGGCGACGACCTCGGCGAGGGCCGCCGACCCGACGAGCGGGTCGGGCAGGCGCCGGGCGGTCACCGTCAGCACGGCGACGGACGACCGGGACAAGGAGGCGCGGGTCACCTCGACGAGGTCACCCGCGTCGTCCGCCGGGTCGAGCACGTGCACGTCCGCACCGGTCGCCGCGAGCGCGTCGGCGTGGCCCCGGGCCACCTCGGCGGCCGAACCGACCACGACGAGGACGGGCCGCTCGGCCCC
>NZ_JACYNS010000232.1:0-387 GCF_014839405.1 Frigoribacterium sp. CFBP 13605
CGTCGAGCCCGCCGGGAGCCCGCCCGCCGGGGACCTGCCCGCCGGGGACCTGCCCGCGACGGCCCGGGCCTTGGCGGCCGCTCCCGCCGCTGCCGAGTCCTCGACGGTCCGTGCCGAGCAGGACGGCACGTTCCGCGCGACGTTCGCCGGCCTCGCCGCCGGTGCCTGGCAGGTCTCGGCCGTCACCTGGACCGTGGACGACGTCGTCTCGGCGACCGGTACCGCCGTCCTCTTCGCCGTCGACCCGGTCCCGGCTCCCGTGCCGGGTGACGAGGCCGGCGTCCCGGCCGAGCCCGGGGCCTCACCTGCTGACCCGGGGCCGGGGTCGGCGTCACCTTCGCCGGGCGCCTCGCCGGGCGAGAGCGTCGTCCCGGCGGGTGCCCCGGG
>NZ_JACYNS010000233.1:0-333 GCF_014839405.1 Frigoribacterium sp. CFBP 13605
CGCCAGCCCCAGCGCGACGGGTACGGGGCGCCGCAGCGGGGTGTCGGGCGCCCGGCCACCGGGGGCCACGCCCCCCAGGGGTCCGCCGCGGACCGCGCGGCCCTCGCCAAGTACGACTACCTGCTGCAGACCGCCCCGCCGCAGCAGCTCGAGCAGGTCCACCGCGACGCCTTCGAGCGCCTCACCCCCGAGCAGCGTCAGCAGGTGCTCACCCGCCTGAGCGCCGAGGTGCCCGCGGGCGAGCGTCCCGCGTCGAGCGCCCCGGCCGACCTCGCCCGGGCGGCGACCCGTGGCGAGACCGCACACCCCGGCCTGATGAAGCGCGTGCTCGGC
>NZ_JACYNS010000234.1:0-321 GCF_014839405.1 Frigoribacterium sp. CFBP 13605
GGGTCGGTCACGGCGAGGGCGCGGGCGACGGCCGCACGGGCGGTCCGTCCTTCGCGGGGGCCGACCGTGTCGGCGGCGCCCCGGGCGGTGGCGTCGGCCCCGTACGGGCCGTCATGGACGGACTCGGAGGCGCGCAGTTCGTAGCCGAGGACCGCCTCGGCGAGCTCGAAGGCGGTCGCGACCAGCGCCTCCTCGGCGTCGTCCAGGACGGGCGCGACGCGGGCGTCGAGCGCGCGGGCCGACGAGGCGAGGGCCTCGACGGCCGAGACGGTCGCGGCCTGGAGGCGGTGCAGCAGGTCGGAGTGCTCGGCCTCGAGGACG
>NZ_JACYNS010000235.1:0-320 GCF_014839405.1 Frigoribacterium sp. CFBP 13605
GGGCCGCCTCGGCCGTGGCCGCTGCCGGGTCCGTGGCCGTGGCTGTGACCGCTGCCGGGTCCGCGGCGGCTGCCGGGCCGCCTGCCCGCATCCGTTCGGTCTCGCGCACGTGCGCGACGAGGGCGAGCGTCTGCAGGGTCTTGCCGAGGCCCATGTCGTCGGCCAGCACCCCGCCGAGCCCCTGCTCGTGGAGGAAGGCGAGCCAGGCGAACCCCTCGTGCTGGTACGGGCGGAGGGTCGCGTCGACCGTGGCCGGCACGGGGGTCGCCGTGGCGGCTGCGAGGCCGCCGGCGTCGGCCAGGGCCAGCAGCCCGCCGACC
>NZ_JACYNS010000236.1:0-308 GCF_014839405.1 Frigoribacterium sp. CFBP 13605
GACGTGCTCGTCCGCCTGGGGCTCTCCCCCGAGGCGCGGGCACGGCCCGACGCGACGCCCGCGACCGCGGGTGGTGCGGTCGGCATCGAGGCCGAGCTCGCGGTCGACGGGCTCTCGCCCGAGTCGATCGTCGCGGCGCTCGTCGCCGCGGACGTGCGCGTCCGCGGGTTCGAGGTGGCCGGTGCCAGCCTCGAGGACCGGTTCGTCGACCTGACCGGGGAGGGCTTCGATGTCGCCGGCTGAGGCCGCGGGCGCGCGTCCCGACGCCGCCCCCGCCGTCGACCGCCCCCGGAGCGCGCTGGGCCTCG
>NZ_JACYNS010000237.1:0-301 GCF_014839405.1 Frigoribacterium sp. CFBP 13605
CCCCCCCCCCCCCCCCCCCCCCCCCCCCCCCCCCCCCCCCCCCCCCCCCCCCCCCCCCCCCCCCCCCCCCCCCCTCCCCCCCCCCCCCCCCCCCCCCCCCCCCCCCCCCCCCCCCCCCCCCCCCCCCCCCCCCCCCCCCCCCCCCCCCCCGCCCCCCCCCCCCCCCCCCCCCCCCCCCCCCCCCCCCCCCCCCCCCCCCCCCCCCCCCCCCCCCCCCCCCCCCCCCACCCCCCCCCCCCCCCCCCCCCCCCCCCCCCCCCCCCCCCCCCCCCCCCCCCCCCCCCCCCCCCCCCCCCCCCCC
>NZ_JACYNS010000238.1:0-281 GCF_014839405.1 Frigoribacterium sp. CFBP 13605
GGCACCGTCGTCGAACTGACCGACTTCCGCATCGACCCGGGTGAGAGCAAGCTCTACGGCACCGTGACCGCCAACGGCACCGTCGCCGCCGAAGACGCCTACCTCTTCAACCTCTGGGGTGGCACGCTGAAGCCGATCCAGATGGAGGGCTCGAACGCCGTCCTCGAGGGCACCACGGTGCACATCAGCCCCGACGCCGCGTCGCTGCTGAACCAGACCTTCAAGACCGACGCCGTCCAGGACGAGATGCTCGTCGGCGTCGCGAAGATCACCGCCGCCAC
>NZ_JACYNS010000239.1:0-266 GCF_014839405.1 Frigoribacterium sp. CFBP 13605
GCACCGGCGGCACCGGCAGCGGCCCCGGCGGCGTCGCCCCCGTCATCGATTCCGCCGGCGACGGACGCCCCGTCGACGTGACCCTCAGCGGCGTGGACGCCCCGCGGGCGCTCGCCTTCACCGGCGGCCTCTCGTCCGGCCCGGCCATCGCGGGTGCCGGTGCCCTGGTCGTCGGCCTCTCGCTGCACCTCCGCGGACGACGCCGGGCGGTGACGTCGTGACCGGCACGCACGGCCGCCGTCGCCGTCGCCCCACGGGTGTCGCCC
>NZ_JACYNS010000240.1:0-260 GCF_014839405.1 Frigoribacterium sp. CFBP 13605
GGGACCAACTTCCAAGTCCTCGAGTTGCTTTACAGCCTCGGACCAAGTGAGTTGCGAACACTGATCAAGATGATGTAGAGTTACGGCTCGTTCCGCAAGGGACGTCGGCACGGTCTCGGCATCGTCGGTCAGTGCAAAAGGTTACAGAACTGCTCAGGGCAAAGGTCTTTCAAGGCTGGGTCCCTGGTGCGTTTGGTCCTTGAGAACTCAACAGCGTGCACATTGTCAAATGCCAAATTATACCCTGGCATTGCTTGTGG
>NZ_JACYNS010000241.1:0-252 GCF_014839405.1 Frigoribacterium sp. CFBP 13605
AACGGAAAAACCCCGCCCCGTGCGTGAGCACGAGGCGGGGTCCACCGGGATCGCCGACCCCGTCGAGCAGGGCGGGGCCGGTGCGTCGTCACGGAGACGACCCGGGTTCCAGGCCGCACCTCGCGAGGCGGGGTGCGGCCCTGGGGCCGGGCCGGCGGGTAGCCGGCCAGACAGGTACTACTCCGTGGCGGCGGTGATCTTCGCGACGCCGACGAGCATCTCGTCCTGGACGGCGTCGGTCTTGAAGGTCTG